>JAGWIH010000129.1 GCA_028866355.1 Alphaproteobacteria bacterium | reverse complement strand
GCCGCCGGGCTATGTCGGCTATGAAGAGGGCGGCGCGCTCACCGAAGCGGTGCGGCGGCGGCCTTACCAGGTGATTCTGTTCGACGAGGTCGAAAAGGCGCATCCCGACGTCTTCAACGTGCTGTTGCAAGTGCTCGACGACGGACGGCTGACCGACGGCCAGGGCCGCACCGTCGATTTCCGCAACACGCTCATCATCCTGACGTCCAATCTGGGCAGCGAATATCTTGCCAACCTGCCCGAAGGCGAGGACGTCGCCAGCGTGCGCGGCCAAGTGATGGAGGCGGTGCGGGCCGCCTTCCGGCCGGAATTTCTCAACCGCCTCGACGAGATTCTGATCTTCCGGCGGCTGTCGCGCGCCGACATGGAAGGCATCGTCGCGATCCAGCTCAAGGGCCTGGAAAAGCTCCTGGCCGAACGCAAGATCGGGCTCGATCTCGATGCCAAGGCGCGCGCGTGGTTGGCGGCGGCGGGTTACGATCCGGTCTACGGCGCGCGGCCTTTGAAACGGGTGATTCAGCGGGAGCTGCAGAACCCGCTGGCCGAAGCGATCCTGAAGGGCGCGATCAAGGACGGCGAAACGGTCGGCGTGTCGGCGACCGGCGAAGATCACCTGGCGATCGCGCCGAAGGCGGCGAAGCGCGCCAAGGCGCAGGCGGCGGAGTAAGGCTCAGCCGAGTTCCGCGGCCCAGTCGCGCGTCTCGACGACCTCTTTGATCCGGCGCAGCAGCGAGCCGGCATAGCTGCCGTCGAAGGCGCGATGGTCGAAACTCTGGCCGATCATGGCGACGCGGCGGATGGCGACGCTTTCGCCTTTCGGTCCTTCGACCACGACCGGCGTCTTGCGCACGGCGTCGAACGACAGGATTGCCACGTTGGGCGGATTGATCACCGGCATGGTGAAGCGCGTGCCGAAGCTGCCGTTGTTGGTGAGCGTGTAGGTCGCGCCGGCGAGGTCCGCCGGCGTCAGCTTGCCGCTGCGCGCCTTGTCGGCCAGCCGCGCGATGGCCTTGGCCAGGCCGGCGACGGTCATATCCTCGGCGTTCTGGATCACCGGCACGATCAGCCCGTCCTGGTCCAGGTCGGTGGCGATGCCGAGATTAACGTCGCGATGCAGGATCAGCCGGTCGCGATCGAAGCTGGCGTTGGCGCGGGGGAACTGATCGAGCGCGAGACACAGCGCGCGCGCGATGAACGGCAGATAGGTCAGCGCCACGCCGTGATGCGTCTCGAACGTCGCCTTGGCCTTGTCGCGCGCCGCCGCGATGCCGGTCACGTCGAGTTCGACTGCCTGGAAGGCATGCGGAATGGTGCGCCAGGCTTCGGCGAGATTGGCGGCGGTTTGCGCGCGGATGCGATTGAGCGGCTCGATCGTATCGCCCTCGCGGGGCGCGATCGGGGCGCGCGCGATGGCCGGCGCGGCCGGCGCGCCGTCGACGTCGGCGGCGGCAATGCGCCAACCGCCACGCGCCTTGACGCGCTGCGCGATCGTTGCCAGATCGGCGCCGGTGTTCTGGATCAGCCGTCGCGCCAGCGGCGTCGTCTTGAGTCCGCTGAGTGCCGCGGCTGGCGCCGACGCGATGCCGACGGGCGTACGAACTTCTTCAAAAGGCGTGGGCGTAAACGGCCGATAGGTGTTGGTTGGCGTGCTGAGCACGGTCGCCGCTACCGGCGCGGACGCCGATTTGGCGACGCTTGCTGCCGGCCGCGCCGGCGCTGGTTTCGCCACGGCTGCCTTCTCGCCCGCTTTGCCAACGATCGCGATGACCGTGCCGACCGGCACGGTTTCGCCCGCAGGCACGCGAATTTCGGTGAGCGTGCCGGCTTCGGTCGCCTGGACCTCCATCGAAACCTTGTCGGTTTCGATGAGGAACAGATTATCGCCCGCGGAGACCTTGTCGCCGACCTTCTTGAACCAGCTCGCGACCTTGCCTTCGGCGACGGTCTCGCCGAGCTGGGGCATGATGACGTCCATGGGGCCGCCGTCGCCTACCAGGTGACCGAGACGTATTGCGTCTCGAGGAATTCCATCATGCCTTCGTGCGCGCCTTCGCGGCCGATGCCCGACTGCTTGGCGCCGCCGAACGGCGCCGCCGGATCGCTGGCGACGCCGCGATTGAGGCCGATCATGCCGGCTTCGAGCCGTTCCGAGATCTTCAGGCCGCGTGACAGATCGCGCGTGTAGACATACGAGATCAGGCCGAACTCGGTGTCGTTGGCCTTGCGGATGGCCTCGTCCTCGTCGCGGAATTTCTGGATCGGCGCCACCGGCCCGAAAATCTCCTCTTTCAGGCAGCGTGCATTGTCGGGCACGTCGACCAGCACCGTCGGCGGATAGTAATAGCCGGTGCGGTTGACGCGCTGGCCGCCGATCACCGCACGCGCGCCCTTGTTGAGCGCGTCCTCGACCAGGGCCGCGACCTTGTCGCGCGTGTCGGCGTTGACCAGCGGGCCGACGGTGACACCGTCCTCGAGCCCGTTGCCGACTTTCAGCGCCTTCATTTTGGCGGCGAACTTGTCGACAAAGGCGTCGTGCACTTTCTCATGGACATAGAAGCGATTGGCCGAGGTGCACGCCTCGCCCATGTTGCGCATCTTGGCGACCATGGCGCCGTCGACCGCGGCGTCGATGTCGGCATCCTCGCAGACGATGAACGGCGCGTTGCCGCCGAGCTCCATCGCCGGACGCACCACGTTGTCGGCGGCTTCGTGCAACAGCTTGCGGCCGACCTCGGTCGAGCCGGTGAACGAAATCACCCGCACCCGCGGATCGTGCAGCATGGTGCTGACCACCGCGCCGGATTTGCGCGAGGGCATAATATTGACGACGCCCGCCGGCACACCGGCCTCCTGGAACAGCTCGGCCAGCGCCAGCATGGTCAGCGGCGTTTCCGATGCCGGCTTCAAGACGACGGTGCAGCCTGCGGCCAGTGCGGGTGCGATCTTGCGTGTGCCCATCGCCGCCGGAAAATTCCACGGCGTTACCATCACCGCGATGCCCACCGCCTTGTGCTGGACCAGGATGCGGGCGCCGGTCGACGGCGCGCGCGAGACTTCGCCCAAATTCCGCGGCGCCTCCTCCGAATACCAGCGGAAGAATTCGGCGGCATAGGTCGCCTCGGCACGCGAATCGGCCAGCGCCTTGCCGTTCTCGAGCGTCATCAGCCGGGCGAAGAATTCCTTGCGTGCTATCGCCAGCTCGAAGCATTTGCGCAGGATCTCGGCGCGATCGCGCGGATTGGTCGCCGACCAGGCCGGGAAGGCGCGGGCGGCGGCATCGAGCGCGGCCTTGGCGTCGTCGACGGTGCCGTCGGCCACCTTGCACAGCGGCTGTTCCGTCGCCGGATTGATCACGTCGAACTGGCCGCCGCCGGTCGCCCCGCGGAACTGACCGCCGATAAAGAGGCCGGTCGGCACTTCGATGTCCGGCGCGTCCTTGAGCTTCACTTTGCTGATACCAGCCATAACCCACCTCACGCGTTGAGCGAGCGGCGGATCTTGTCGACGATGCGCGGCGCGTTCGGCAGCGCTAGGTCTTCGAGATTGTCCGCCGCCGGCAGCGGAATGTGCGGCGTGGTGATGCGAACCACCGGGCCGTCGAGATCGTAGAACGCCTCGTCGGCGGCGATCGAAGCCAGCTCCGCGCCCCAGCCGCACAGGCGCGGGTTTTCCTCGACCGTGAATAAACGATGGGTGCGTGCGACCGATCCCAGGATGGTGGCCAAATCGAGCGGCACCAGCGAGCGCACGTCGATCACCTCGACGTCGATGCCGTGCTCCTTCGCCAGCGTTTCGGCAGCGGCCAGCGCGCGCGGCACCATCAACGCCAGCGCCAGCACCGTCGCATCCTTGCCGGGCCGGACGATCTTCGCCGTGCCGAGCCGGTCGACGATCTCGCCGTCGGGCACGTCGCCCTTGGTCGCATAAAGCGATTTGTGCTCGAAGAAGATAACGGGGTCGGGATCGCGCACCGCCGCGGCCATCAGCCCGATCACGTCCTTCGGAGTCGACGGCGCCACCACCTTGAGGCCCGGGATCATCATCGCCCAGTTCTCGACACTTTGGCTGTGCTGCGCGCCGAAACGCGAGCCGGCGCCGTTGCCGGTGCGAATGACCAACGGGCATTTCACCTGGCCGTTCGACATGTAGCGCGATTTCGGAATCTCGTTGGCGATGTAGTCGAAGCACACCGCGAAAAAATCCGAGAACATGATCTCGGCAATCGGCTTCAAGCCGGTCATCGCCGCGCCCATCGCGGCGCCCAGGATCGCCTGCTCCGAAATCGGCGTGTCGCGCACGCGCTGCGGCCCGAATTGTTCGAGCAAGCCGACCGTCGCTTTGAACACGCCGCCGGCCTTGGCGACATCCTCGCCGAGGAACACGACGTCGGGATCGCGGCTCATCTCCTGCGCGATGCCTCTGGCGACGGCATCACGATACGTCAATTCCGCCACGCCCAGCCTCCGTCCGCATAAACGTCGGTGGCCAGAATCTCGGCGGGCGATGCCGGCGCGGCCTTGCACGTCTCGGTCGCGGCGTCGACCTTGCGCTTCGAGTCCTGCTCGATCGCTTTCACCGCGCCCTCGCCGATTCCGGCCGCCAGCAGCCGGCTGCGATAAAGCTGGATCGGATCGCGCTTCATCCATTCCTCGAGCTCGCCGGTCGGCCGGTACTTCGCCGGATCGGCACGCGAATGACCGCTATAGCGATAGGTCATGCATTCGATTAGCGACGGCCCGCCGCCGGCGCGGGCCTTGTCGAATGCGGCGCGGGCGGTACGGAATACTTCGTCGGCATCGTTGCCGTCGATGACGATGCGTTCGAGCCCATAGGCGCCGGCGCGGTCGGCGGCAGGATGCGGGACGGCCGTGACCTCGCCAATGGGCGTGTATTCCATGTAGAGATTGTTCTCGCAGACGAAGATCACCGGCAGCTTCCACACCGCGGCGAAATTGAGCGCCTCGTGGAAGGCGCCGATGTTGGTCGTGCCGTCGCCGAAGAAACACACCGACACGTCCTTTTGGCCTTTGTATTGCGCACGCCACGCGGCGCCGCAGGCGATCGGCAGATGCGCGCCGATGATCGCGTAAGACCCCATGACGCCGTGATCGACCGACGTCAGATGCATCGAGCCGCCCTTGCCGCGCATCAGCCCGTTGTCGCGCTGCATCAGCTCGCCCAGCACTTTTTCCATCGGTACCCCGCGCGCCAGCGTGTGGGCATGTCCGCGATAGGTGCAGAAGCTGAGGTCGCCTTTTTCCATCGCGCCGGCGAAACCGGCGGCGACCGCCTCCTGGCCGAGCGAGAGATGGCTGGTGCCCTTGACCAGGCCTTGCAGGAACAAATCGTAGGCGCGCTGCTCGCAGTCGCGGATTTCGACCTGCAGGCGATAGAGCTCGAGGCGCTTGGCCTCGGTCAGTTCGTCGTTGCGCGGCGTCACGGATTTCAGCTGGGCGCGGCCGGTCACGCGGATATCCTTCCCTGCGAACGGCGCTCGGCGCCGCGTCCTCGCGGGACGCGTTCAACCATGCGTCGCAGGCTCCGCCACTGTCAACGCCGTGCGACGCGTCAGCGCATTGCCGAAAGTGCCGGTCGCGGGGCGCCGCCTAAACCGGTGATTTCCCTGTCGGCCCAAGGGTTTTATTCGGCCCGAAACACCCCATTTAACGTTAGGCTTTTCTTGACTCATTGGGGCCCTGCCGCGATGCTGCCACAAAGCACATCGCGAAACCGCCGCAGCGGGATTCTTCGATGCGGCAGGGCGAAATTCCCGGTCCGGTCTTGGGGCGCAACCCAGGGGCGATCGGATCGGGGGAGGATGGGGTTTTGACGGCGCACGGTATGGTGGCGCGGCAAGGTTTGTACGACCCGGCGCATGAGCACGATGCATGCGGCGTCGGGTTCATTGCGCATATCAAGAACCGCAAAAGCCACGAGATCCTCGCCAAAGGCATCGAGATTCTGCACAACCTGGCGCATCGCGGCGCTGTGGGCTCGGATCCGCTTGCGGGCGACGGCGCCGGTATCCTCATTCAGCTGCCCGAGAAGCTGTTCCAGGGCGAGGCCAAGCGGTTGGGTTTCGCGCTGCCGGAAGCGGGGCGCTACGGCGTCGGCATGGTCTTCCTGCCGCGCCATCCGGAAACCCGGCGCGAATGCGAAGCCACGATCACCCGGCTCATTGCCGCCGAAGGCCAGACGCTGCTCGGCTGGCGCGACGTGCCGGTCGATTCCAGCGTGCTCGGCGAGAGCATCAAGCCGATCGAACCGGTCATCCGGCAATTCTTCGTCGCACGCGGCGCCAATTGCGCCGACGCCGAAGCGCTCGAGCGCAAGCTCTATGTCATCCGCAAGCAGTCGCACGCCACCGTTCGCGCCAAGAAGCTGCCGGAAGGCGCGGCGTTCTATATCGCCAGCGTGTCGACGCGCACGATCATCTACAAGGGCATGGTGATCCCCGAGCGCCTCGCGCTCTACTACAAGGATCTGCAAGATCCGCGCACCGAATCGGCGCTGGCGTTGGTGCACGCGCGGTTCTCGACCAACACCTTCCCGTCGTGGGAGCTGGCGCATCCGTTCCGCTTCCTCGCCCATAACGGCGAGATCAACACGCTGCGCGGCAACATCAACTGGATGATGGCG
>JAGWIH010000128.1 GCA_028866355.1 Alphaproteobacteria bacterium | reverse complement strand
CCGCCTTCTGAATCAGCTCGACCGAGACGCGGCTGGTCAGCAGCACGGCGCCGCTGCCGGCGCGGATTCCATCGCGCGCCAAGGCACCGGCGAGCTTGTCGAGCGCGTTGTGCCGGCCGACATCTTCGCGCAAGGCGACGATGCCGCGGCCGGGCTCCCAATAGGCGGCAGCGTGAACCGCGCGGGTCTGGCGGTTGAGGCTCTGGCCGGCCGGCAGCGCGGCGATCGCCGCAGCGAGCGCTTCGGCCGAAACCCGGAAATCGGACGTCACTTCGCGCGGCGGCCGCATGGCTTCGGCCAAGCTGTCGACGCCGCACAGGCCGCAGCCGGTCGGGCCTGCGAGATAGCGACGGCGCGCGGTGAAGGAATCGGCGCGTTCGTCGGCAAGCCATAGGCGCACGTCGATGCCGTCGTCGCCCGGCACGATCTCGATATCGTGGATATCGCCAGCGCGCGAAACGATGCCTTCAGACAGGCTGAAGCCGACGCCGAAATCCTCGAGATCGGCCGGCGTCGCCATCATCACCGCGTGCGTGACGCGGTTGTAGGTGAGCGCGATCGCGGTTTCCTCGGGAATCGCACGCTCGCCCGGCGCGGCGTCGCCGCCGCGCCAAGCGATCCGTCGCACCCGTTTGACCGGGCTGAAGCCGTCGGCGCTCATTCGGCGGCGGTGGCCGGCACCTTGACGTCGATCCGGCGGCTCTTTTCCGCCATGTCGCGGTAGCTTTCCTGCCACTCGGTCGGCCCGTTCGACGGCGAGATCTGGACCGCCGTCACCTTGTATTCCGGACAACTTGTCGCCCAGTCGGCATAGTCGGTGGTCACCACGTTGGCCTGGGTGTTGGGGTGATGGAACGTCGTGTAGACCACGCCCGGCGCCACGCGTTCGGTGATGCGCGCGCGCAGGGTGGTCTCGCCGGAACGGCTGGCGAGCCGCACCCAATCGCCGTCGCGCACGCCGCGCTCTTCGGCGTCGTGCGGATGGATTTCGAGCCGGTCTTCCTCGTGCCAGACGACGTTGTCGGTGCGCCGTGTCTGCGCGCCGACATTGTATTGGCTGAGGATGCGGCCGGTGGTCAGCAGCAGCGGGAAGCGCGGCCCGACCTTTTCATCCGTCGGCACGTATTCGGTGACCATGAAGTTGCCCTTGCCGCGGACAAAGGTGCCGATATGCATGATCGGCGTGCCTTCCGGCGCCTTGTCGTTGCACGGCCATTGGATCGAACCGACCTCGTCGAGCTTCTTGAACGAAACGCCGGTGAAGGTCGGCGTCAGCCGCGCGATCTCGTCCATGATCTCGGACGGGTGCGCGTAGGTCATCTCGAAGCCCATCGCCTTGGCGATGGCGATGGTGATTTCCCAATCGGCATAGCCGTTCTTCGGCGCCATCACCTTGCGCACGCGGCCGATGCGGCGCTCGGCATTGGTGAACGTGCCGTCCTTCTCGAGGAAGGTCGAACCCGGCAGGAAGACGTGCGCGAAGTTCGCGGTCTCGTTGAGGAACAGATCCTGCACCACGATGCATTCCATCGCCGCCAAGCCGGCGGTGACGTGCTTGGTGTCGGGATCCGACTGGACGATGTCCTCGCCCTGGACGTAGAGGCCGCGGAAGCTGCCGTCGAGCGCAGCATCGAACATGTTGGGAATCCGCAGGCCCGGCTCGGGCTCGAGCGTCACGCCCCAGGCCGCCTCGAACAAGGCGCGCGTCGCCTCGTCCGAGATATGGCGATAGCCGGAGAGTTCGTGCGGAAACGAGCCCATGTCGCACGAGCCTTGGACGTTGTTCTGGCCGCGCAGCGGATTCACGCCGACGCCGCGCCGGCCGATGTTGCCGGTGGCCATCGCGAGATTGGCCATTCCCATGACCGCCGTCGTGCCCTGGCTGTGCTCGGTGACGCCGAGGCCGTAATAGATCGCAGCGTTGCCGCCGGTGGCATAAAGCCGGGCCGCGGCGCGGATCTCTTTGGCGTCGAGGCCAGCGAGCGGCGCGACGGTTTCCGGACTGTTTTCCGGCAACGCGACGAAGCTCGCCCATTCGGCGAACGCTGCCTTGTCGCAGCGCTCTTCGACGAACGCGCGGTTCACCAGCCCCTCGGTGACGACGACATGCGCCAATGCGTTGAGTACGGCGACGTTGGTGCCGGGCCGGATCGGCAAATGGTAATCGGCGGCAATGTGCGCCGAACGCACCAGATCGGTGCGCCGCGGATCGATGACGATCAGCTTGGCGCCGGCGCGCAGCCGCTTCTTCATCTGCGAGCCGAACACCGGATGGGCGTCGGTCGGGTTGGCGCCGATGACCATGATGATTTCGGCCTCTTCGACCGAGTCGAAATCCTGGGTGCCGGCCGAGGTGCCGAAGGTCTTGCTCAGGCCATAGCCGGTCGGCGAATGGCAGACGCGCGCGCAGGTATCGACGTTGTTGTTGCCGAACACGGCGCGCACCAGCTTCTGCACCAGATAGGTCTCTTCATTGGTGCAGCGCGACGACGTGATGCCGCCGATCGAGCCGCGGCCGTATTTCGCCTGAATGCGCTTGAACTCGGAGGCGACGCGGCCGAGTGCCTCTTCCCACGACACTTCGCGCCATGGATCGGTGATCTTCTCGCGCACCATAGGCTTCAGGATGCGATCGCGATGCGTCGCATAGCCCCAGGCGAAGCGGCCTTTGACGCAGGAATGGCCGTGATTCGCCTTGCCGTCCTTGTACGGCACCATGCGCACCAGCTCGCTGCCGCGCATCTCGGCCTTGAAGCTGCAACCGACGCCGCAATAGGCGCAGGTCGTGACCACCGAATGCTCGGGCTGGCCGACTTCGATGACCGACTTCTCCATCAGCGTCGCCGTCGGGCAGGCCTGCACGCAAGCGCCGCACGAGACGCATTCGGATTCGAGAAACGATTCGGCCATTCCGGCTTCGATGGTCGATTGGAAGCCGCGGCCGTCCACGGTCAGCGCAAAGGTGCCCTGCACCTCTTCACAGGCGCGCACGCAGCGCGAACAGACGATGCACTTCGCCGGATCGAAGGTGAAATAGGGATTGGATGTGTCCTTTTCGGCCTTGAGATGGTTTTCGCCCTCGTAGCCATAACGCACTTCGCGCAAGCCGACGGCGCCGGCCGTGTCCTGCAGCTCGCAATTGCCGTTCGCCGAGCAGGTGAGGCAATCGAGCGGATGGTCGGAGATATAGAGCTCCATGACGTTGCGGCGGAGGTCCTTCAGCCGCGCGCTTTGTGTCGTCACCGCCATGCCTTCCGCGACCGGCGTGGTGCAGGACGCCGGCGTGCCGGCGCGGCCGGCGATCTCGACCAGGCAGAGACGGCACGAGCCGAAGGCCGCAACCGAATCCGTGGCGCAAAGCCGCGGCACTTCCGTGCCCACATTCATTGCCGCACGCATGATCGAGGTGCCTTCCGGCACCGTGACGGTGAAGCCGTCGATCGTCAGCGTGATCTTCTTGTCGCTTTTGGCGGCCGGCGTGCCGTAATCGGTTTCCTTGATCAGTGACATGAGGCTCTCCTATTCAGCGGCGGCGAGGCCCGGCTGTGCGCCGAAATCTTCCGGAAAATGGGTGACCGCGCTCATCACCGGATAAGGCGCGAAGCCGCCGAGGGCGCACAGCGAGCCAAGCTTCATGGTGGCGCAAAGGTCCTTGAGCAGCGTGAGATTGGCGGCGCGGTTCTCGTTGCGCACGATGCGGTCAATCACCTCGACGCCGCGCGTCGAACCGATGCGGCAGGGCGTGCATTTGCCGCACGATTCGATGGCGCAAAATTCCATGGCGAAGCGGGCCTGGCGCGCCATGTCGACGGTGTCGTCGAACACGACGATGCCGCCATGGCCGATAAGGCCGTCGCGCGCGGCGAAGGCTTCGTAATCGAACGGCGTGTCGAACAGCGCCCGCGGGAAATAGGCGCCGAGCGGCCCGCCGACCTGGACCGCGCGCATCGGTCGGCCCGAAACGGTACCGCCGCCGATCTCGTCGACCAGCGTGCCCAAGGTCACGCCGAATCCCGCTTCGAACAGCCCGCCATATTTGATGTTGCCGGCGAGCTGTACCGGAATGGTGCCGCGCGAGCGGCCCATGCCGACATCGGCATAGGCCTTGGCGCCTTCCGCCATTATGAACGGCACCGACGCCAGAGAGATGACGTTGTTGACCACGGTCGGCTGGCCGAACAGGCCATGATGCGCCGGCAACGGCGGCTTGGCGCGCACCATGCCACGCTTGCCTTCGAGGCTGTCGAGCAGCGCGGTTTCCTCGCCGCAGACATAGGCGCCGGCGCCGACGCGGATCTCGATGTCGAATTCATAGGCCGAGCCCGCGAGCTTCGGACCGAGCGTGCGCTCGGCCCGCGCAACCGCGAGCGCGCGGCCGAAGATCTCGATCGCATGCGGATATTCCGACCGGATATAGACGTAGCCCTTGGTCGCGCCGACGGCGATGCCGGCGATGGTCATGCCCTCGATCAGGACGAACGGATCGCCTTCCATGATCATGCGGTCGGCGAAGGTTCCGGAATCGCCTTCGTCCGCGTTGCAGACGATGTATTTCTGCGGCGCCGCGGCCTGGGCGGTGGTGCGCCATTTGATGCCGGTCGGGAAGCCGGCGCCGCCGCGGCCGCGCAGGCCCGAGCGCGTGACTTCCTCGATGATCGCCGCCGGCGTCATGCCGACCGCGCGCTCGAGCCCTTTGTAGCCGCCATACGCGCGGTAATCCGTCGGCGACAACCGATCGACGATGCCGCAGCGGGCGAAGGTGAAGCGCTGCTGCCGCTTGAGGAACGGCAACGTCTCGGGCTTGCCCAGCCGCAAAGCATGCGGCTTGCCATCGAGCCAGCCCGCGTCGAATAGCCCCTCAATATCGGCGACCGTTAGCGGGCCATAGGCGATGCGCTCGCCGCCGAGGGCGATCTCGATCATCGGCTCGAGCCAGAACAGGCCGCGCGAGCCGGTGCGGACGATTTCCGCATCGATCTGGCGGCGGCGCAGCGCGGCGACGATCGCCCGTTCGACGTCGTCGGCGCCGAGCGCGAGCGCCGCGGCGTCGCGTGGAACGAAAATGCGTGGGCGCGTCATGACCGGCGTGCGCCGTCGATGAGAGTATCGAGGCGCTTGGCGTCGAGCCGGCCATGGACTTGGTTATCCAGCATCGCCGCCGGCGCACAGGCGCACAGGCCGAGACAGAACACCGGCTCGAGCGTCACCCGCTTGTCCGTGGTGGTTCCGTGCCAATCGACGCGCAGCTTTTCGCGCGCGTGCGCCGCGAGCGCATCGGCGCCCATCGACTGGCAGGCCTCGGCGCGGCACAGCTTCAGCACGTGGTCGCCGGCCGGCGCCGAACGGAAATCGTGATAGAACGTGACGATGCCGTGCATTTCGGCGCGCGATAGGTTGAGCGCCGACGCCACCATTTTCACGGCATCGGCGTGAACGTAACCGAAAGTCTCCTGAAGGGCGTGCAGGATCGGCAGCGCCGCGCCCGCTTGCCAGGCGTTCTGCTGGATAATTTCAGCGCCGCGTTTCTCGCTCCACGTTTCGTATCGCGCCATGACACATCCGCGCTGTTTGATTCAGGCGGATATGACGCTTGCGCATCGCGCGTATCAATAAAGCGGACTCGTGTTGCGATAGAACATGTCTATTGATAGGCCGCGCCTATCGCGCGATCAGTCGCATCTATGCGACGTCCGAATTCGCCACTTCGACGTCGAGCACTTTGGCGACTTTCAACGCTTCGGCGACGAGCGCCGCCGTCGCCGGCGTCATGGTCTCGCGCTTCGGCACGACAAGACCGACGGTGTGAAACGCCGCCGGCTCGACGATTGGAATCGCCTGCACCGTGCCGGTCAGCCCGAGCGTTTCGGCGAGGATCGCCGGCATGACGCTGGCCCAGCGGCCGGTACGGACGTGCGACACCAGCACCGTCATCGAATTCGATTCCAGCGTCGGCACTTGGTCCTCGCCGCTGCCGGAATCGTGCAGCAGGCGATTGATGATGCGGCGGTTCTGATTGTCCGGCGTCAACAGGCAAAGCGGAATGTGTCCGACTTCGGCCCAGGTGACGCTGCGGCGGCTGCCAAGCGGACTGTCGGCTGAGATCAGTAGTTGGTAGCGCTCGCGATAGAGCGGGATCGCGCGCACGCTGCCGGTCGGCTCGTTGTCGAGATAGGTGATGCCGGCGTCGACCTGAAGATTGTCGAGCCAGGTCAGTGCCTCGATCGACGTGCTGGAGCGGATGGTGAAGCGCACGTCGGGATGACGCTCGCGAAACGGCGTGGTCAAGGCTGAAACCATCGGCAGCGCCGTCGGAATCACCGCGATGCGCAGATGGCCGACCAACCGCCCCTGTTTGAGCGCGTTCACTTCCTGGCGCATCGCACGCACATCGCCGACGATGCGCTTGGCCCAGCCGAGAACGCGATCGCCTTCCGGCGTCAGGCCGACAAACCGCGAGCCGCGATTGACCAACAGGATGCCGAACTGATCCTCGAGCTGCTTCACGCCCGCCGACAGCGTCGGTTGCGTCACGCCGCAAACTTCGGCGGCGCGTCCGAAATGGCGCTCGCGCGCGAGCGCGAGAAGAAATTCGAGCTTATCGATCACGTCGGTGACGCGGTGGCCGTTGCTGGTGCGCCATTATCGGGAAAAGAGT
>JAGWIH010000127.1 GCA_028866355.1 Alphaproteobacteria bacterium | reverse complement strand
CGGCACGCCGAGATCGGTCAGCAGCGCCGCCGCGGTGCTTTTACCCATGCCGATGCCGCCGGTGAGGCCGAGGATTTTCATCGCATCGCCGCCAGTACCGCCGCGCGCAACGCCGGCGTCACGGCGGGCCTCACGCCGAACCACAATTCGAAGCCCGGCCGGCCCTGGTGCAGCAGCATGCCGAGTCCGTCGACGGTCCGGTTGCCGCGCGCCTTCGCCGTCTTGAGCAGCGCGGTTTCGAGCGGCGCGTAGACGATGTCGTTGACCACCGCCGTTTTCGGCAGTCGGGCGAGATCGAGCTCGAGCGGCGGATTCTTGTCCATGCCGAGGCTGGTGGCGTTGACGAGCAGCGCCGCGCCGTCGAGCGCCGCGGCGCGTTGGTCCCACGGCACCGGCTCGATCGCGCCGCCGAGGCTGCGCGCGAGGGCGCGGGCGCGGTCGAGCGAGCGGTTGGCAAGGCGGATCGCCGGCGCGCCCGCGGCGCCAAGCGCGTCGATGATGGCCCGCGCCGCGCCGCCCGCGCCGAGCACGACCGCCGGCCCGGCTTTGGCGTCGAAGTCCGGCATCGCGGCGCGCAGATTTTCGATGAAGCCGAAGCCATCGGTGTTGAAGCCGGCGAGCTTGCCGTTTTCGACCGCAATGGTATTGACCGCGCCGATGCGGCGCGCGGTCGCGTCGATGCGATCGAGCTGCGCCAGCGCCGCCTCTTTATGCGGGATCGTCAGGTTGCAGCCGCGCCAGTCCTCGGTCCTGAGCCGCGCCAGCGCCGCCGGCAGCGCGGCCGGTTGCACGGCCAAGCGCGAATATTCGCCGGCGATGCCGTGGGCCCTGAGCCAGTAGCCGTGCACCGCCGGCGACAGCGAATGCGCGATCGGCCAGCCCATGACGCACGCCCTCATCATGGCGCGAGCAACCCGCCTTCGCGCAGGAAATCGAGCAGCGGCAACAGCGGCAGGCCGAGAATCGCGAAATGATCGCCGTCGACCGCCGCCATGAGCTGGATGCCGCTGCCTTCGATCTGATAGGCGCCGACCGAGGCGAGGACGGCATCGCCGGCGGCGGCGAGGTAAGCGTCGAGGAATTCGTCGCTGAACCGGCGCATGGTCAGTGCCGGCTGCTCGAGCGCGTGCCAGACCACGGCGCCGTTCCTGACCAGCACCGCGGCCGTCGCCAGCACGTGACGCTGGCCGCGCAGCACCTTCAACTGGGCCCGTGCCGCGGTACGGTCGGCCGGCTTGTCGAACCATTGCCCGTTACAGACCAGGATCTGGTCGGCGCCGAGCACCAATGCACCCGGCATGCGGCTGGCGACGCGTTGCGCTTTGGCCTCGGCGAGCTTGAGGGCGCAGGCGCCGGCATCGGCGCCGTCGGCTTTGCACGCCGCCTTAATGGGCGCCTCGTCGATATCGGCCGGCTCGATCGTCGGCTTCAGGCCGGCTTCGGTCAGCAGCCGGGCACGCGTCGGGCTTGCCGAAGCCAGCACCAGCTCGGGCGGTTTCATGCGTCTTCGATACCCCGTTTCCGCGCGAGCAGTTTGAGCACGGCCGCGGCGGTTTCCTCGATCGAGCGCCGGGTTACATCGATCACCGGCCAGTCCCGTTCGGTGAACAGGCGGCGGGCGTTGGCGACCTCGACCCGCACCGCCTCGATATCGACATAGTCGCCGTGATCTTCCTGCTTGAGTTGGACCAGCCGATTGCGCCGGACCTGGATCAAGCGTTCCGGGTCGTTGGTCAGGCCGACGACCAGCGGCCGCGTCAACACGAACAGCTCGGGCGGCGGATCGGCACCGGGAACCAACGCGACGTTGGCCGCCTTGATGCCGCGATTCGCGAGGTAGATGCAGGTTGGCGTCTTCGAGGTGCGCGACACGCCGACCAGCACGACATCGGCGTCGTTCCAGCCCCAGGCCGATTGGCCGTCGTCGTGGCTGAGGGCGAAGGTCATGGCGTCGATACGCTGGAAATACTCGCTATTGAGCAAATGCTGCTGGCCGGGCAGGCCGCGCGCCTGACTGCCGAGATAGGCGGCAAGGGCGCCGATGACCGGTTCGAGCACCGGGATCGCCGGGACCTGGAGCTTGCGGCAGCCATCGACCAGCGGCGTGCGCAACGTCTCGTCGACCAGTGTATAGAGCACGACGCCGGGATTGGCGCCGACACCGCTGATCACGCGGTCGACCTGCACCTTGGTGCGCACCATCGACCAGATATGTTCAATCGCCTCACTGTTCTCGAACTGGACCAGGCAAGCGCGCGCGACCGAGTGCACGGTATCGCCGGTTGAATCGGAAACGAGATGAAGATGGAAGCGCGTCATGTGTGCCAAACTTGGGGACAAAATCGGGCCTGTAGTCGAGTCGGATCGCCGCGGCGGCAACCACACCCATCAACCGAAATTCGTTCCACAACGGATTTGGCTGCGGATCGTTCAGCGGAACGCTCGGCGATACGGGAAAAACACGGCTGCACGGTTTGGCTTTGCATGATTTCCCCGCTTTTTCGTCCGCGGTTATCGACGGGCCTAATCGTTGTTTCTGCTACGAACGATCACTTTATGCGTATCTTATACCGGAGACATCCGTTGGACCGACCGCGTACATCCGGCAACTGGGGACAGTTCGCGAATGACCTTAATCCCCCACTCGCCACCCACCAACTACCTTCACTACCTTTAGATTCTAAGACTAATAAGGTAAGAGCACGGAATGAGCGTGCCCAAGCCATTACTGGCGGCGTTACAAGGGCAAAGCATCCGCCCAACGCCGCTGTGGTTGATGCGTCAGGCTGGACGGTATTTGCCGGAATATCGTCAGCTCCGGGAACGCGCCGGCGGATTTCTCGACTTATGCCTGACGCCTGACCTTGCTGCTGAAGCGACGCTGCAGCCGATCCGCCGGTTCGGCTTCGATGGCGCTATTCTTTTTTCGGACATTTTGATTATCGCGAAAGCCTTGGGCCGCGCGCTTGTGTTTCGTGACGGCGACGGTCCAAGCCTACCGCCGTTGGCGGCTGTGGATGGCTTGGCGATGCAGCCGGATGCTTCGGTGTTGGCACCGGTCTATGCCGCGGTGCGCAAGGTCAAAGCGTCGTTATCGACCGTGACGACGCTCCTCGGCTTTGCCGGCGGACCTTGGACGGTGGCGGCTTATGTCATCGACGGCAGCGGCCGGACGCAATTCACCAAGGCACGCGCTTTGGCGAGCGAAAATCCCGCAGCGCTCGAGGCGATCATCACCCGGTTGAGCGACGCAACGGCCGCACATTTGATCGCACAGCTCGATGCCGGCGCCGATGCCGTGCAGATCTTCGATAGCTGGGCGGGGCTGTTGCCGCCGGAGCAGTTCCGGCGCTTCGTCATCGCGCCGACGCAACGGATCGTTGCCGCAATTCATGCCCGTCATCCGCGGGCGCCAATCATCGGCTTTCCGCGCAACGCAGGTGCGCTCTATGAGGCTTACTTTGTGGAAACCGGCGTCAACGCCTTGTGCATCGACCAGAATGTCCCGCTAACGCAAGCGCACGCGTTGCAGGCGCGGGGTCCGGTGCAGGGCAACCTCGATCCGACGGTTCTGGTGGCTGGCGGCGCGGCGCTCGACCGCGCCGTCGCCGACATCCTCGCGACGCTCGGTCAGCGGCCTTTCGTGTTCAACCTCGGTCATGGCATCCTGCCGGAAACGCCGCTTGCCCATGTCGAGCGGCTGGTGCGGCTGGTGCGCGGGGGGCCATGACGCGAACGGCGGTGGTGCTGTTCAACCTGGGCGGTCCGGATTCTTGGGCCGCGGTCAAACCCTTCCTCTTTAATCTGTTCTACGATCCGGCGATCATTGCCTTGCCCAAGCCATTGCGGTGGCTCTTGGCGCGCGGCATTGCCCATCGGCGCGCGCCGCTGACGCGGCAGATCTACGCCCAGATCGGCAACGCCTCGCCGTTGCGTGCCAATACGCGGGCGCAAGCGGCGGCGCTGCGCGCGACGCTCGGCGATGGCTATCGGGTTTTCATTGCTATGCGCTATTGGCACCCGCGCGCCAACGTCACGGCCGCCGAGGTGAAGGCCTGGCAGCCGGACGAGATCGTGCTGCTGCCGCTCTACCCGCAATTTTCCGGCACGACGACGGCATCGTCGCTGGCCGACTGGCGCGAAGCCGCGGCCAAGATCGGACTTAAGGCGAAGGAGCGCGTCGTCTGCTGTTATCCGAGCGAACGCGGATTCGCCATCGCCGTAGCCCGCGGCATCGTCGCCGAGCTCGCCAACGTGCCGGCGGGCGCCAAGGTGCGCGTGCTGCTGTCGGCGCATGGGCTGCCGCTGCGCGCGCTCGGTCGCGGCGATCCCTATCAATGGCAGGTCGAGGCCACCGCCGCCGCCGTGCGTGCCGCCGTGCGGCGGCCCGAACTCGACATGCGGGTTTGTTATCAAAGCCGCGTCGGGCCGCTCAAATGGCTGAGTCCGTCGACCGAGCACGAGATCCGCCAGGCCGGTGCCGACGGCTTCGGCGTGATCGTCGCGCCGATTGCGTTCGTTTCCGAACACTCCGAGACGCTGGTCGAGCTCGATCGCGACTACCGCAAACGCGCACGCGCCGCCGGCGTGCCGTTCTATCACCGCGCGCCGACCGTCGGCGTCGCCGCCGAATTCATCGGCGGCCTCGCCCGGCTGGTGCAGGGGGCGGCCGTGCCCGGCGCCGGCCGGCGCAATTGTCCCGAAGGCTTCGGCCAATGTCCGGCGATGGCGGCGCCATGAGCTGGCTCGCGCCCTATTACCCGTGGCTCAAAACGCTGCACATTCTGAGCGTCATCGCCTGGATGGCCGGCATGCTCTATCTGCCGCGGCTGTTCGTTTATCACGCCGGCAGCGAGGCGGGCTCGCCGACGTCGGAGACCTTCAAGACCATGGAGCGGCGCCTTTACCGCGCGATCATGGTTCCGGCGATGCTCGCCACCTGGCTGTTCGGGATCGGCTTGGCGTTCACTGGAATCGTCGTGTGGACGGCGTTCTGGCTTTACGCCAAGCTGTTGCTGGTGGCGGCGATGACGTGGCTGCACACGGTTTTCGGGCGCTGGCAGCGCGCCTTCGCCGCCGACACGCGGCCGCACGGCGCCGGCTTTTATCGCGCGATCAACGAAGTGCCGACGTTGCTGCTGATCGGCATCGTCATTCTGGCGGTGGTTAAGCCGTTCTGACCGGGTGCGCCACCCAAAGCTCGTTTGACTCGGGCCTGGGTTTTGGCTAAGGGATTGAGCGGAAGACCGGCCCGTCTCCGGCTCTCGTCTCTTCATCTGCATCGCTGATCCGCGCGCGGCCCGAGCCAGGACCGTCCGCTCTTCCGGTGAACCAAACCTTCCGGCCTTCGGGCCGCACCCCTCCCACCACCGTCATGACTTGCGAAAGCCGCAACCGATGAACCTCCAGGAACTCAAGCGCAAAACTCCCGCCGATCTCCTCACTTTCGCCGAGGAGCTGCAAATCGAAAGCGCCTCCAGCCTGCGTAAGCAGGAGCTGATGTTCGCCATCCTCAAGACGATGGCCGACAAGGACCAGGCGATCTACGGCGACGGCGTGCTCGAAGTCTTGCAGGACGGCTTCGGTTTCTTGCGCAGCCCCGAGGCCAATTACTTGCCGGGTCCGGACGACATCTATGTCAGCCCGTCGCAGGTCCGCCGCTTCGGCTTGCGCACCGGCGACACCGTCGAGGGCCAGATCCGTTCGCCGAAGGACGGCGAGCGCTATTTCGCGCTGCTGAAGGTCAACAAGATCAATTTCGACGATCCCGAAAAGCTGCGTCACCGCGTCAATTTCGACAATCTGACGCCGCTTTATCCAGACGAGAAGCTCAAGCTCGAGCTCGACGATCCGACCAAGAAGGACCTGACGACGCGCGTCATCGACCTGATCACGCCGCTCGGCAAGGGTCAGCGCGCGTTGATCGTATCGCCGCCCCGGACCGGCAAGACGGTGATGATGCAGAACATCGCCCACGCCATCGCGGCGAACAACAAAGAGGTCTATCTCATCGTCCTGTTGATCGACGAACGGCCGGAGGAAGTCACGGACATGGCGCGCTCGGTCAAGGGCGAGGTCGTGTCGTCGACCTTCGACGAGCCGGCGGTGCGCCACGTTCAGGTGGCCGAGATGGTGATCGAGAAAGCCAAGCGCCTGGTCGAGCACAAGCGCGATGTCGTGATCCTGCTGGATTCGATCACGCGCCTGGCGCGCGCCTACAACACCGTCGTGCCCAGCTCGGGCAAGGTGTTGACGGGCGGCGTCGACGCCAACGCGCTGCAGCGGCCGAAGCGGTTTTTCGGCGCGGCGCGCAACATCGAAGAAGGCGGCTCGCTCACTATCATCGCGACCGCGCTGATCGACACCGGCTCGCGCATGGACGAAGTGATCTTCGAAGAGTTCAAGGGCACCGGTAACTCGGAAATCATCCTCGACCGCAAGGTCGCGGATAAGCGCACCTTCCCGGCGGTCGATATCACCAAGTCCGGCACGCGCAAGGAAGAATTGCTCGTCGACAAGGCGGTGCTGGCCAAGATGTGGGTGTTGCGCCGCGTGTTGATGCCGATGGGACCGATGGACGGGCTCGAGTTCCTGATAGAAAAGCTCAAGCAATCGAAGAACAACGCCGACTTCTTCGAGGCGATGAACACGTAAGACGGGCTCGCGAGGAAAGGCCATGCGGCGCGAACGCGGTGCGTTGCTGCTTTTGCCGTTGGTGTTTCTCGCCGCCGA
>JAGWIH010000126.1 GCA_028866355.1 Alphaproteobacteria bacterium | reverse complement strand
CGGCAGTCGTCACGGCGCGACATGTCGAAGGCGATCTCAGCCTCGACTTCGATCGCGGCGGCGACGATTTGCGCGCGGCGCTCGAGCGCCATGGCGCCATGCCGCTACCGCCCTATATCAAGCGGCCGCGCGGCGGCGACGCGCACGACCGCACCGATTACCAGACGATCTTCGCGGCCCACGAAGGTGCAGTGGCGGCGCCGACCGCCGGGCTGCACTTCACGCCGGCGCTGCTTGCCGCGCTCGACCGCGCCGGCATCGCGCGGGTGACCGTGACCTTGCACGTCGGAGCCGGTACCTTCCTGCCGGTCAAGGTGGCCGACACGGCGGATCACGTGATGCACGGAGAATGGGGGACGGTTAGTGCCCAGGCGGCGGCGCAGATCAACGCCGCGCGGGCGGCGGGCGGTCGCATTGCCGCAGTCGGCACGACGGCGGTGCGCTTGCTCGAAAGCGCGGCCGCCGACGGTCCGGTGAAGCCCTTCACAGGCGAAACCGATCTCTTCATCACGCCCGGCTATCGCTTCCGCGCGGTCGACGTGCTGTTCACCAACTTCCACTTGCCGCGCTCGACCCTGTTCATGCTGGTGTCGGCGTTCGCCGGCCTCGAGCGCATGAAGCGCGCCTATGCGCATGCCGTAGCGACCGGCTATCGCTTCTTCTCCTACGGCGATGCCTGCCTTTTGTTGCCGGACCAGTCATGAGCCTCGGCTTCGCCATAGCGTCGCGCGACGGCGCAGCGCGGCGCGGACGCCTCAGCACGGCGCATGGCGACGTCGAAACGCCGGCGTTCATACCGGTCGGCACGGCGGCAACCGTCAAGGCGATGCGGCCCGAAGACGTGGCGCAGGCCGGCTTCGCCATGATCCTCGCCAACACCTATCACCTGATGCTGCGCCCCGGCGCCGAGCGCGTTGCTGCGCTCGGCGGCCTGCACCGATTCATGCACTGGCCGGGACCGATCCTCACCGATTCCGGCGGCTTCCAGGTGTTGTCGCTCGCCAAGCTGCGCAAGCTTTCCGAGGACGGCGTCGTGTTCCAGTCGCATCTCGACGGCAGCCGTCACCAGCTTACGCCCGAGCGCGCGATCGAGATCCAGCGGCTGCTCGACGCCGATATCGCGATGGTGCTCGACGAATGCACGCCGTTTCCGGCGACCGAGGACGAGGCGCGGCAGTCGATGGAGCGCTCGATGCGCTGGGCCGAGCGCTGCAAGCGCGCGTTCCGCGACCCGCCCGGCTATGGCCTGTTCGGCATCAACCAGGGCGGCGTGCACGCCGCGCCGCGGCTGGCCTCGGCCAAGGCGCTGACCGGCATCGGCTTCGACGGCTACGCCATCGGCGGCCTTGCCGTCGGCGAAGGCCAGGACGCGATGTTCGCCGTGCTCGACACGACGGTGCTGGCGTTGCCGGACGACCGGCCGCGTTATCTGATGGGCGTCGGCAAGCCGGACGATCTTTTGGGTGCCGTGGCCCGCGGCATCGACTTGTTCGATTGCGTGCTGCCGACGCGCTCCGGCCGCACCGCGCAGGCCTTCACCCGCTTCGGCACGGTGAATCTGCGCAACGCGCGTCACCAGGACGACCAGCGGCCGCTCGAAGACGGTTGCGACTGTCCGGCCTGCCGGTTCTATTCGCGCGCCTATCTCCACCATCTGGCGCGCGCCGGCGAGATCCTGGCCAGCATGCTGTTGACCCACCACAATCTTCGCTACTATGCGCGGCTGATGGAGCAAATGCGCGCTTCCATCGAGGCGCGGCAGCTCGCCGCGCTCGGCGACCGTTTGGCGCGCGATTGGGCGCGCGACGACATCGAGCCCTACTAGCCATGCCGAAAGCCAAGAATCCCTATCGCGACCTGACGCTGCTCGGACGACAAGCGGCCCTGCCCGCCTCGCCCGACGACGCCGTGCTCGAGCGCGTCGTCAATCCCTATCCCGGCACGACCTATCTCGTCCGCTTCAACGCGCCGGAGTTCACCTGCCTCTGCCCGCTCACCGGCCAGCCCGATTTCGCGCATTTCGTCATCGACTACGTGCCGGCGAAGCACATCGTCGAGAGCAAATCGCTGAAGCTGTTCCTGGCGTCGTTCCGCAACCACGGCGGCTTTCACGAGGATTGCACACTGCGGATCGCCAACCGCGTCCGCGCCGCGATCAAGCCGCGTTGGCTCCGGATCGGCGGTTATTGGTATCCGCGCGGCGGTATGCCGATCGATATTTTCTTCCAGACCGGCGCGCCGCCCAAGGATCTGTGGCTGCCCGACCAGGGCGTGCCGCCGTATCGCGGCCGCTGACATGGACGCGGCGCGGATCAAGGCGACGATCCGCGACGAGGCGCTGAAGCTCGGCTTCGACGCCGTCGGCTTCGCCGCGCCGGAAACCGTCGCCGCCGCCCGCGCCGGCCTCGCCGATTTCCTGGCGCAAGGCTTTCACGGCGAAATGGATTGGCTCGCCGACCGCGCCGAACAGCGCACCAGCCCGACGGAATTGTGGCCCGACGTCAAAAGCGTGGTGGTGCTGGGCCTCAACTACGCGCCGGAGCGCGATCCGCTGCCCGAGCTCGACGCTCACGATCGCGGCTATATCTCGGTCTATGCACGTGGCCGGGACTATCACGATCTGATCAAAGGCCGGCTCAAGACTCTCGCGCAGAAAATCGCGGCGCGCTGGGGCTCGGCGCTGAAAGTGTTCGTCGACACCGCGCCGGTGATGGAAAAGCCGCTGGCGCAGGCCGGCGGCATTGGTTGGCAAGGCAAGCACACCAATTTGGTGTCGCGGGATTTCGGCTCGTGGCTGTTCTTGGGCGAGATCTATCTCGATCTGGCGCTGCCGCCCGATGCCGCCGAAGCCGATCATTGCGGCGAATGCCGCCGTTGCCTCGACGCCTGCCCGACCAACGCCTTTCCCGGCCCTTATCGGCTCGATGCGCGGCGTTGCATCTCGTATCTCACCATCGAGCACAAGGGACCGATCGACGCCGAGCTCCGGCCGCTGATGGGTACGCGCGTCTATGGCTGCGACGATTGCCTGGCCGTCTGTCCGTGGAACAAGTTCGCGGTCGCGGCACGCGAAAGCGGTTTGCAGCCGCGTCCGGCGCTGACCGGACCGGCGCTGGCCGAGCTGGCGCGGCTCGACGACGCGGCATTCCGTAAATTGTTCTCCGCTTCGCCGGTGAAGCGCATCGGCCGCGACCGTTTCCTGCGTAATGTGCTGATCGCGATCGGCAACAGCGGCGATCCGGCGCTGGCCGCGTCGGCGCGCGCCAACCTCGACGATCCGGCGCCTCTGGTGCGCGCGATGGCGGTATGGGCCTTGCGACGGCTCGATTCAGCGACGGCCGTGTCGCTGCGCGACGCGTATCTGGCGCGCGAGGACGATCGCGGTGTCCGAACGGAATGGATTTCGGCCTAAGCGACTTTCTGCGCCGCGCCGGTCGCTGGCAGGCGAACGGTCACCGCCAAGCCGGCGCCCGGAAGACTCGTGACATACAATGTGCCGCCCTCGCCTTCGGCCAGCGTCTTGGCCTGGCCGAGGACGCTGCGCTCGCCAATCTCATCCGCCGTCAGCCCCGCGCCCATGTCGGCAATCTCGAGCTCGATGACGCCGGCGGCCAGACGCGCCGCACGCAGCGTCACGCGACCGCCGCGTTGCGAGCGCGCCACGGCGTTGCCGAGCAGCCGCACGACGATCTCGGTCAGCGCCCGGTCGGAACCGGCATAGACGCCGATATCGGGTGGGACCGCCGGAACGAAGGTGACGCCGGCCGCTTCGGCTTCGGGTTCGACGAGGCATACCGCGGCGCCAATCAGAGCGGCAAGCGCAACTTGGGCGTCGCGCGGCCGCGCGTTGCCAAAAGCGACCGGCGCGTGGTCGGTCACATCGCGCACCGTGATCAGCAGCCGGCGGGCCCGGCCCGTGTCGTCGCCGATGCCGAGACATTCGCAGCGCAGCAGCCGCACCGCACCGTCGGCGCGGAGCGCGCGCACTTCGATCGGCGGCGGCGCTTCGGCGCGCGCCAAGGTCGCGAGCCAAGCGGCAGCGTGGCCGCGATCCTGCGCGTGAATCATCGCCATCAGGCGCGCCCGCGACGGCGGCGCGCCGACGGCGTCGAGACCGAACAGCGAATACATGGCCGGCGACCACGTGACCTCGCCGCTGCCGATGTCCCATTCCCAGCTCGCCACCGGCGTCGCGGTCATGGCCATCGATTCGTTCTGGCGTAAAGCCGCTTCCGCGGCGATGCGGCGCGCGCGCTCGTCGGCGAGCGCAGCGGCGCTCATTTGTAGCTCGCGCACCATTTGGCGCCGGCCGAGCCTGGCGATCGGCCAAGCCAGCGCGCCACCCGCGAGGGCAGACGCCAGAGTGACCGCGGCAAGGACGAACCCGTTCATGCCGCCAGTATGGCTAAGGAAAATGAACGGAGGTTAAAGCAGCCGGGCGGGCTCAGCGGCCGTGGTTAACAAGGTCTCGAACGCCCGCAGACGCCGCCGCGGCCGCGGCTTGGCGGCGGCGGCGCGTTCCGCCGCGTCGATGCGCTGCCAACCGGCGAGACTGACCGTCGCCGCGCCGCGTTCCTCGAGCAGGCGGGCCAGCCCAGCCCGGCCCGGCCGGGTCGACGGCGTGGCGCCCACCTCCTTAAGCAGACGCTCGGCGACCAGCCGCGCGTCGGCAATGATCTCCTCCATGCTTCCGGTCGCGCCGCGCTTCGCCCAACCGGCGGCGTAAAGGCCTGGCGCGATCAAACCGCGATCGTCGTGCAGCCGGTCGTACGCCGTCGTGCGTTCCAGGCCGGTCGCGGCGATCACCAGCTCGGCGCGCAACGCCAGATTCTGGCCGAGGCGGTCGGGCCGGGTGAAGAGCGCGCGCTCGACACAGGCACCGCCGTCGAGACGCAGCGGCCGCAGGTGAAACTGAAACCGGATCGGAAGGCGGGACTCATCCCGTGGTACGGCGGCTAGCGCGGCAAAGGCCTTCAACAACGCCTTGCGGTCGCGATCGAGATCGTCGGCGACTGCCTCGGCTTGCGCCAGCGCCTCGGGGTCGACGACCGCTTGCGCGCGCGCGAGCTTTTTGAGTTCGGCGAGATCGGCGGGTTGGACGCGTGACGCGAGCAGATCGTTGCGGCCGATAACATGGATCGCCTGCAGCGGCATCGCGGCCAGCGTCGCGGCGACTTCGGGATCGAGGTCCGCCTTCGCCAACTCCTTGGGCGACCGCGCCAGCAGCCGCGCAACTTCGAGCGCGACGCTGCCTTGACCGACGACGATGACGTTGCGAACACGATCGAGTGCCGGCGGCGGCGCGGCGATTTCGGGATCGCCGTTGACCCAGCGCAGGAATGCGCTCGCGCCCCACACACCCGGCGTTTGATCGCCCGGCACGCCGAGCGGCCGGTCGGCGCCGGCGCCGGTCGCGACGACGACGGCGTCGTAGAGCATGCGCAAATCGGCGAGGTCGAACTCGCGGCCGAGCGCGACGTTGCCCCAGAAGGCGACCGATTTCGCTTTCAGGGCGCGTACGAACAACGCCGTCAACTTCTTGTCGAGCGGCCGATCCGGCGCCAGGCCGTAACGCGCCAGGCCATACGGCACCGGCAACTTCTCGACGACGTCGATGCGCGCCTGCGGCGCCTTGCGGGCGATGCGCTCGACGACCGCAAGTCCCGCGGGGCCGGCGCCGACGATGGCGATGGATAGGGGCATGTCCGCCTCAGGCGAGGCGGACGTATTCGTAATCCGCCGGCAGGCGGTTGACGCCGCGCTCCGGCGCCGCGATCCAGCCCGCGACCTTGCCGGGCGCCGTGACCGGACGCATCAGGCTTTTGACAAAAGCCCGGTCGGCGGCCGACGGCAGCCATTCGTCGCGCCGCGCCTGCCACGCGGCTTCGCCGACGGGCTTGCCGGATGGATCGACGAACCGATTGGCCCACGCGCCGATGGTGCGATGGAAGCGCGGGCTCGGCAGCGCCAGGCGGAAGGCAAATCCCGCGTCGGCGATCATTTTGCTCCAGCGCTGCACGCCGCCATCGCAGTCCTCGATATAGGCCTGGCGCGTGACCTCGTTCATCGCGTTCCGAAGCGGCACATCTTGCGTACCGTCCGGTGTCTCGACCGCGAGCACGTCGTCGCCGCAGACGTGATCGTTGTAACGACCTTCGTCGGGACGGCCCTTGATGCCGGTGGCAAAATAGGCGGCGGCGTTGGTGGAGACTTCCGCGCCAAAAAGGTCGAGCGACGAGCTGAACCAGAAATTGAGATAACGCTGCAACGTGGGCAAATCGACGACGCCGGCGGCACGCAATTTGTCGGGCTCCTCGGTTTTCAATTCCTTCATCGCCTCGAGCGTGCGCGCGACGATGCGGGTCACGCCGTTGACGCCGACCATCATGTGATGCGCCTCTTCCATCAGCATAAAGCGGCACGTGCGCGCCAGCGGATCGAAGCCGCTTTCGGCCAGGCTCATGAGTTGGAACTTGCCGTCGCGATCGGTGAAATAGGTGAATAGGAAAAACGATAGCCAGTCCGCGATCGGCTCGTTGAAGGTCGAGAGGATGCGCGGCCGATCGGCGTCGCCGGAATGCCGCGCCAGCAACGCTTCGGCCTCTTCGCGGCCGTCGCGGCCGAAATAGGCGTGCAGCAGATAGACCATCGCCCAGAGATGGCGGCCTTCCTCGACATTGACCTGGAACAACGAGCGCAAGTCGTAAAGCGACGGTGCGGTGTGGCCGAGCAA
>JAGWIH010000002.1 GCA_028866355.1 Alphaproteobacteria bacterium | reverse complement strand
GGCGAGAATGGTTTTCGCCTGCCGTTGCGCAGCCTGTATGTAGTTGGGCTGCAAATCGGCGGGAATATTGGCGCTTTGGAAATAGAACGGTTCGGTCACCGTCACCACGGTCACCTTGCTGCCGAGGCTTTTGGCGAGCGCGATGCCCTGCCGCGCCGCGTCGGCGGCGAGTTGCGAGCCGTCGGTGGCGATCAAAATATTCCGATACATATCCACCCTCCGTGTTTCTGAACAATATCAAGTATCCGATGCGGCCGATCGCATTGGCTTGATCTACGTCAACTTAACTCACATGAAAGCGCCGGCCCAATGTCACGTCTTATCGCAAGACGAAAAAGCTTCAAGGGTCATTCTTCGATCTGGATCACAACGTCGAATGCGGATCGACCGGCACCCGCGGCGTCTATCCGACAACCTAGGATTGCAGCTTGCAGGTCCTTCAGGGTACGCAAAGGTCCAGCAATGCTTCACCGCCACGGGCTCGGGCGATTGGGGCGTACACGGCCATGGCACCAGCGAATCATGGACGCAGGCTCTGACCTACGCCGCGCCCACGTGCACCAATCTCAATGGTAAGAGCTACCAATTCGCCTTCAACGACATGGGCGGCAACGCCGATGACTACGACTATAACGACCTGGTGTTCCAGCTGCACTGCTCGGGCGGTTCGGGATCGGGCACCGGCACCAGCACCACCGGCGTGATCCTCACCGACTAGCGCGGTGAAACGGCGCCGGCCTTGCCGTCCGGATGATTTTGCCGATCAAGCGGCGCGCTTGGATGCCGGGGACTTGACGGCGACGGGTTGCCCAATCTTATGGCCGAGACGGCGCATGCAGCATCGCAGGGATTTTTCCTCGCGTCGGAGCGCCGTCAGCAGATTCAGCTTGCGGCTTTGGACCGGCGGCGGTTCGCCTTCCAATTCGGCAATCTTCGCACGCAGCGCGTTCAATTGCGTGATGTCGAGTGCAACCAGCGATGACATCTTTTCCTCCCGATATAGCGATGGCGGACGATCTTTAGCGCGGAAAATATTCGCGAACGCGCGGGCCGGGAACATACGGAAACGTCCGTAAGTAATTTCCCTAGGTGTTCTTGACCGCAGCCGATTGACCCAAATCAAGGCGCGCGGACGCCAAACCCCGCCAAATCGGCCCGTGAAACTGCGCCAACGGTCCGGCTCATGAACAAAGGTTTTCTCGTCTTCGCCGCCATCACGGCCGGCGCCGTGATCGCCGTTCTCGCGGCGCACCCGCCCGGCGCGCGCACGGCCGATGCGTCGGCCACTGTCGCAACAGCGCCGGCAATGCCCGCGGCGCCACCGGCGACGCCCGTCGCGGTCTCACCACCGCCGGCGCCGTTGCCGGTTCAGGTCGCGCTGGCCGATATCGACGGTTCGCATCTGCACGCCGGCTCGCTGACAGATGGCACGACCGCTGCCGTGCCGCCGGTTAAGCTGGTCGCCACCGCGGTCGCGGCCGATAACGGCGACGTCGAGAACGGCCGCCGCGTCTTCCGGAAATGCCAGGCGTGCCATTCGCTCGAACCGGGCAAGACGCTGATTGGACCCAGTCTGGCCAAGTTGATTGGCCGTCACGCGGGCTCGCTCGACGGATTCAATTACTCGGACGCGATGAAGCATGCCGGCATCACCTGGAACGCGGCGACGCTCGACGGCTACCTCGCCGACCCAGCCAAGGTCGTGCCCGGCAACCGCATGCCCTTCCCCGGCCTCAAGTCCGAGACCGACCGGCACGATGTCATCGCGTTCCTGGCGGCCGTATCGGGCGGACCGTTGCCGCCAGCGTCACACGCCAAGCCGGCTGCGGCCGCCACCGCGCCGTCGAGTGCCGTCGCCGACGTCAAATACACGTTGCGATCGGGCATCGCCGAAGGCCGCATGGTCTTCATCGGCGTCGGCGGCGCAATCGACGGCAAGGTCAACCCGCCGCTAACCGCGGCCGAAGGCCAGACCGTACAGGTCACGCTCATCAACGGCGAAGGCGCCGAGCACGACATCACCTTCCCCGATCAGGGCGTCAAGTCGCCGCGCGTCATCGGCAAAGGCGCCAGCACGACGATCGTGGTGCCGGCCGGCAAACCCGGAGACTACGTCTATTTTTGCAGCGCGCCGGGCCACCGCCTCGCCGGCATGGAGGGCAAGTTCACCGTCACAGCCAAGCCGGCGCCGGCGACCGTCGCGCAGGCCGACATCTCGCGCGATCCCACGGACCTGCCGCCGCCGATCGGCAACCGCAAGCCGACCTCGGTCCGCGTCGACCTGACGACCGTCGAAGTCGAGGGCCGGCTCGCGGAAGGCACCACCTACGACTATTGGACGTTCAACGGCAAGGTGCCGGGCCCGTTCATCCGCGTGCGCGTCGGCGACATGGTCGAGGTTCACCTCAAGAACGACGCCAACAGCTCGATGATCCATTCCGTCGATTTCCACGCCGTCACCGGTCCGGGCGGCGGCGCGGCGGCGATGCAAGTCGAACCCAATGGCGAGAAGTTCTTCCGGTTCAAGGCGCTCTATCCGGGGCTCTTCGTCTATCACTGCGCGACGCCGATGGTGGCCGAACACATCGCCAACGGCATGTATGGATTGATTCTGGTCGAGCCGGAAGGCGGACTGCCCAAGGTCGATCACGAGTTCTATGTCATGCAGGGCGAGATCTATACCGACGGGCCGTTCGGACAGCACGGCAGCCAGGAGTTCAGCGTCGAAAAACTTCTCGCCGAGCATCCGGAATATTTCGTCTTCAACGGTTCGGTCGGTGCGCTGACGACGCTCCATCCGATGGTGATGAAGAAAGGCGAAACCGCCCGCATCTTCTTCGGCGTCGGCGGCCCGAACTTCACCTCTTCCTTCCACGTCATCGGCACGATCTTCGACAAGGTCTACGATTTCGGCGGCCTGACCAACCCGCCGTTGCGCGGCATCCAGACCGTGCCGGTGCCTCCGGGCGGCGCCGTCGTTGTCGACTTCAAGATGCCGGTGCCGGGCCGTTATGTCGTGGTGGATCACGCGCTCGCGCGCATGGAGCGGGGCCTGTCCGGCCTGATCATCGTCGAAGGCCGGCCGACGCCCGATATTTTCGACGCGCCCGGTGGCGTCGCCGTCGGCGGAGGGCATTGAGATGAGTCGCCGGCAAAAAGAATCGTTGCCGCTGGCGCTTTTGCACAGACTGCATCATTCGAGAACGGGGATTGCGCCGTGACCAAACACTATCACGCGGTAGCCTGGATCGATCATCACGAGGCGCGGGTCATCTATTTCAACGACGAAGACGCCGACGAGACCGTCGTCCACGCACCGCATCAGAACCATCATATCCACGGCAAGGCAGGCAGCCCGTCGGGCACGCATCTGACCGGCGATCCGGTCTTCTTCCGCAAGATCGCAGGAGCCTTGGCGGCGGCGAAGGAGATTTACGTCGTAGGCCCGGCGGCGGCGAAGGCCGAATTCATGGCGTTTCTACGCCGCCATGCCGCCGGCATGCTTCCCTGTGTGATCGGCGTTGAGACCCTGGATAAAGTAAGCGACGCCGAGCTCGTGGCGTTGGCTCGGCGCTATTTCAAGGCAGCCGACCGCATGCGCGCACAGATCAAACGGCCATAGCACGGCGTTCGTCGGAATCGGCAGCACATGCACCACATGCGCCCCCGCTCATCGCCAACAGGCGAGGAGGTCAATGAAGAATGAAAATTCGTCTTGACGATTTTCGCGTCACGGAAGGCGATGCGATCAAGCTCAAGAAATGGCCGACGCGGATCAAGCCTGTCTACAAATCCAAGGACGATTATCACACCATCCTTGCTGATCATGTCAGGCGCCTGAGCGACCGGCAGCAGCTGCTTTATGCAGACGGCCACTATGCCGTTTTATTCATCTTTCAAGCAATGGACGCCGCCGGCAAAGATAGCGTGATCAAGCATGTCATGTCGGGGATTAATCCACAGGGTTGCCAAGTCTTCAGTTATCGCCATCCGAGCGCCACCGAACTTCGCCACGATTTCCTGTGGCGCACGACGCGCGATTTGCCCGAACGCGGCCATATCGGGATCTTCAACCGTTCCTATTACGAAGAAGTTCTGATCGTCAGGGTGCATCCGGAAATTCTTGCCGGCGAAAACCTGCCTCCCGCCGACGGCAATACGGAATCGACGTGGAAGGCGCGTTATCGCTCGATCACGGATCTGGAACACCATTTGCATCTCAGCGGTACGCGCGTCGTTAAGTTCTTTCTTCACTTGTCAAAGGACGAGCAGCGCCGACGTTTCATCGCGCGGATCGATGAGCCGAACAAGAACTGGAAATTCAGCTTAGCCGACGTCGCCGAGCGGAAATTCTGGAAACACTATATGAAGGCGTATGAGAAATGCTTGAGCGCCACCAGCACGTGGTTTGCGCCCTGGTACATCGTGCCGGCCGACGACAAGGAAAACGCGCGCCTGATCGTGTCCCACATTGTCCTCGAAGTTCTGGGCGAGCTGCCATTGGCTTATCCGCGTACGGCGACACAGCGCCAGAAGGAATTGCGGGCCATCCGCGCCAAGCTGGAACGCGATGCCAGAGACTAAGGCGAAGAGACTTTTTCGCTTACGGAGCATGATGGCGGCGCCCAGACGGTCTTTGGGCGGGTGACGCGTTGCTGCTAGCCTCGACACATCGCGGACGCGCCGGAATCCCTGCGCCATGAGCACCCGCAATCTTAGTTGCGTCTTTCAGCCGAAATCCGTCGCACTCGTCGGCGCCAGCGATCGCTCCGGCTCGGTGGGCGAAATCCTGATACGCAATCTGGTCTCGGCGGGATTTGCCGGACCGATCATGCCGGTCAATCCGGCACATAAAACGATCCACGGGCTGGCGACAGCGACCGATGTCGCGCATTTGCCGATAACCCCCGACCTCGCCGTCATCGCGACGCCGCCGCCGACAGTGCCGGGAATCATCGCCGATCTCGGCCACATCGGCTGCAAAGCCGCCGTGATCATCACGGCAGGCTTCGGCGAGGGCAGCGATCAAGCCGGCGTCGACCTCAGGCAGCGCGTTCTCGATGCGGCGCGACCACACCTTCTACGCATTGTCGGCCCGAATTGTCTCGGCGTCATGACGCCCAACCACAAGCTCAATGCGACCTTCGCGCATCTCCCGGCGCCCGCCGGTGATCTTGCCTTTGTCGCCCAATCCGGCGCGATCATCGCCTCGATGCTCGATTGGGCGGTGGCGCGCGGCATCGGCTTTTCCCATGTCGTTTCGCTCGGCGACATGACCGATGTCGATTTTGGCGACATGCTGGATTATCTCGCCGGCGACGCCGCGACTAAAGCGATCCTGCTGTACATCGAAGGCGTGACTGCGGCGCGTAAGTTTATGTCCGCGGCACGAATTGCCGCCCGCATGAAGCCGGTTCTCGTGGTCAAATCCGGGCGTCGACCGGAAGGCGCCAAAGTCGCCACCTCGCACACCGGCGCCTTGGCTGGCGTCGACGCAGTTTACGACGCGGCGTTCCGACGCGCCGGTATCTTGCGGGTTTTCGAGTTGGACGAGTTGTTCGACGCCGCCGCCACGTTGGCGCTATGCGGCCCCCTCGAAGGCGAGCGGCTTGCGATCCTCACCAATGGCGGTGGCCTTGCTGTCATGGCAACCGACACCTTGATGGAAATGGGCGGAACGTTGGCGCCGCTCGCACCGGAGACGATTGCGGCGCTCGATCGCGTGCTGCCACGCACTTGGTCGCGGGGTAATCCGGTTGACATCATCGGCGACGCCACGCCGCGCCGCTATGGCGATGCACTGGCGACGCTGCTCGAGGATCGCGCTGTCGATGCCGTGTTGGCGCTCAACGCGCCGACGGCGTTGGCTTCCTCGGCAGACGCCGCCCGAGCAGTCGCCGCCGTCGCCGCGAAAAACGGGCGCAAGGTTCTGACCAGCTGGGTTGGTGAGAGCACCGCGGCCGAGGCGCGGCAGATCTTCGCCGCGGCCAGGATGCCCACTTACCCCACGCCGAACGAGGCGGTACGGGGGTTCATGCATCTCGTGCGCTATCGTACGAATCAGGCGCTCCTGTCCCAGCTTCCGGCCGCCGTAGCGGCGGATTTCACGCCCGACCGGCCGCGCGCCGCCGGCATTATCGCGCATGCGCTGGCCGAAAACCGTCCATGGCTGTCCGGCAGCGAAAGCAAAGAAATTCTGGCTGCCTATGCGGTTCCGGTGGTGCGGACCCAAACGGCAACGACACCGGACGCGGTCGAAGCGGCAGCCCGCGCGTTCGACACCCCCTGTGCCGTGAAAATCCTGTCGCCGGATATCCCACATAAGACAGATGTCGGCGGCGTTGTGCTCAATCTGGCCGATCCACAAGCGGCCAAGGCCGCCGCGGCCGCGATGCTCGATCGCGTCCGGCGAATTCGCCCTGATGCGAAACTTGCCGGCTTCACCGTCGAGCCGATGGTTGAACGCCAGGGCGCCTACGAGCTGTTGCTTGGCATGACCGACGATTCCCAGTTCGGACCGGTCATGCTGTTCGGTCAGGGTGGCATTGCGGCGGAGATCATCGGCGACCGGGCGCTGGCGCTCGCGCCGCTTAATCTCGCCTTGGCGCGTTCTCTCATGGAACGGACGAAGATATTTCGCCAACTGCGCGGCTTCCGCAACCAGCCGTCTGCGGCGCTCGATGCCATCGCCCTGACCCTGGTCAAGCTTTCCCAGCTGATAATCGATTGTCCCGAAATCGCCGAATTCGACATCAATCCGCTTCTGGCCGGCGTCGATCGGATTATTGCCCTCGACGCACGCATTCGCGTCAAACCGGCCAAGGGCGATCCAGCCGCACGGTTTGCGATTAGGCCCTATCCCACCGCACTGGTCGAAGCCGTAACCCTGGAAAGCGGCGAAACTTGCTTGCTGCGCCCGATGCGTCCCGAAGATGCTTCAGCGATAGAAGTATTTTTCCGGCGGCTCTCCAGCGAAGACGTGCGCCTGCGGTTCTTCGCGCCGTTGACCCAACTTAGCCCGACGCTGCTTGCCCGGCTGACGCAGCTCGACTACGAGCGCGAAATGGCGTTGCTGCTTTCGTCAGCCGGCGCACCGGAAAGCGCTCCGGATATTTATGGCGTGGTCCGGCTGTCGGCAGATCCCAATAATGAAAACGCCGAATTCGCGATCACTGTGCGCTCGGACCTCAAGGGGCACGGCATTGGGCGCCTGTTGATGAAACATCTGATTACATATGCACGATCGCGAATGTTGCGGGTTTTGCAGGGCGATGTCCTGCGGGAAAATCGGATGATGCTGGAGCTCTGCCGTGAGCTTGGATTCGCGGCGAAATCCCTGCCGGAGGATGCGGATATTATGCGGGTCACACTGCCGCTTGCCCAAGTTTGAAGTCGGACGAAAGTCGGTTGATGTGGCTCGATATCCGCGATGGCGATCCGCGCCGGCATCGAATAAATCCGCTCCGGTTTGACATGGATCAAGTTCAATCCGGCGGGCTGCTGCATACTGTGAATATGAATACCTTCAATGACGAGCGCGAGCGCGCGTTCGAGCGGAAATTCGCCCTTGACCAGGAGTTGGCCTTCAAGGTTACGGCGCGGCGCAACGCGTTGCTCGCCCGTTGGGCGGCGGCGCGCATCGGGTTTTCCGGCAGCCGGGCCGCCGCCTACGTCAAAGATCTGGTCGAGAGCCAAGTCGCCCACGACGATTCACGGTCGGTCACAACCCGTGTGATGAAAGATCTCGCTGCCAACGGCGTGCCCGTGACCCGGGATGAACTCGACGCCAGAATTGCCCGATTTACCGGTCGCGCGCGGGCCGACATTGTCCGCAGCTCCCTGCGCTAAGCCGGAATACGGCGGCGTTGCGCCGCGGGCTACGTAGAATCCCTTACGTATATCACCGAATTTCGCGTTCGGACCGACCCAGGTATCTCTGCGACCGAAGGATTGCACCGCGTGCCGTCCATAGTCTGGGAGACGCCGATGCCGCTTGCTGCCGCCGTTCGCCAAAGCATCCCCGCCACAGTCATTCTGCCGGCGACACGGGCCAACCGCTGCGAAGCCTGCCCGGGACGACACGACGCATGCGCTACGGTCCGCACCAGCGAGCTCGAACGCTATGCGATGACGCGGACGTCGCAGACGATCGCGGCGGGCACCGCCTTTGTCGACGAGGGCGAGCCGGCGCTGAACGTCTTCACCGTCGTCGCCGGGGTCGTGAAGCTGTTCAAACTGCTCGCTGATGGCCGGCGGCAGATTGTCGGCTTCTTGGTTCCAGGCGATATGTTCGGCTTCGCACCCAATGATAGATACACGGCCAGCGCCGAAGCGGTTTCGTCGGTCACCGTCTGCCGCTGTTCGCGACGGCAGCTTGAGCACGCTTTTGCCGAATTTCCGGGCGTCGAGCGCCAGTTCCTTGATGCGATCACCCGCGACCTTACAGCGGCCCAGGACCAAATGGTGCTGCTTGGCCGCAAGACGGCGCACGAGCGCGTCGCCTCGTTCCTGCTGTCGTTGTTCCGGCGGCAACCCAACGACGACGATTCGATCGACCTGCCGATGACGCGAACCGATATCGCAGATTTTCTCGGCCTGACGACCGAAACGGTGAGCCGGGTCTTCACCGTTCTCAAAGGCAGCGGCTGCATCGCCATAAACGGATCGAGCAAGGTCTACATCCTCGATCGCGATGCGCTTGCGGAACTGGCCGATGGCGCCGCCGACGAAGACGACTGAATACGGCGAAGATGGTATTTGCCGTGAAAGACAAACCGATGATCTATCTGGTCGACGACGACGACGCGGTCCGCGACTCGCTCACCTTCCTGCTTGAATCGCATGGATTCGATGTGTCGGCGTTCGCGTCGACGGCCGAATTCACACGCGCATATCGAGCGCGTGCCAACGCGTGTCTCATTCTCGACCATCACCTCCCCGGCACGAGCGGCCTCGAGTTCCTGGCATCACCGAAGGGCGCCGCGCTGCATATGCCCGTGATCCTCATCACCGGCGGCGCCGATCCGACCATCAGCGCGCGCGCTCATGCGCTCGGCGTTGCCGCCTTCCTCGAAAAGCCCGTTGGCGAAGCGCCGTTGCTGGCCGCGATCGAAAATGCGCTGGCGGCTTGACGTAGGTCAATGCCCGGCTGCCCGGTTCGCTCAGACTAGCAACGAGGCTTTTTAAAGGAGCCCATCATGAATACCGCCACACTCGATAAAGGCGTCACTGTCGCCCTACGCATTCTCGTCGGCTGGACTTTTCTCTATGCCGGTACGTGGCAGATTTGGGAAAATTACAGCGCGGCAGGCTTTCTCAATCACGTCGTGACCTTCCACGATTTCTTCGCGACGTTTGCCGCGCCCGCGGTTCTGCCATTCACCAATTTCCTGATGAAGTGGGGGCACCTGCTGATCGGCCTGTCTCTGGTCTCGGGCCTCCTGGTGCGCGTCAGCGGCCCGTTCGGCATTCTGTTGATGCTTACGTACCATTTCGCGCACATGGATTGGCCGTTCATCGAGAATCATCTCAATCTCTTTGTCGACTTCCATCTCGTCTACGCGACGGTCATCGTCTACCTGATGGCCCACAACGCGGGCCACGTCTTGGGGCTCGATGGCCTACTCGAGAATCTTCATGTGGTCGAGCGCCATCCGGCGCTGCGGCCGCTGGTTGGGTGAAGTCGCCATGTCGACCGGTGAAATCGCCTATCTCGTGCTGATTGTCGCGGCCACGCTCGCATTCACTGCGGCGCTGGCATGGCAATCCTGGCGCAACCCCTGAGCAGGTAGAGGAAGCGGCATGTCCACCACCATTCTCGCAGCCGCCAGCGGCGGCACGGCAAGTGGCGGCGCCGTCGAAATCGCCTGCCGTCTCGCCAAGCGGTTCGATGCGCATATCGAGGGATTTCACGTCACGCCCGATCCGCGGCAATTCATCGTCGCCGCGGGTTTCGATGTGCCGATGACCGGCGATCTCATCGACCGGCTGGTTGAGGACGGCGCGCAAGTTGCGGCCAAGGCCAAGGCGGAATTCGAGCGGGCCGCGACCCGCAATCGGCTGCCGGTCGGCGCGGGGTCGAGCCGGAACGCGCCCTCCGCCAGTTGGCGCCAAGAGACGGGCTACGCCCCTACCGCCGTCGCCAACCGCGGCCGATTCTTCGACCTCGTTGTGCTTGGCCGATCCGAGCGCATCGTCGATCAGCCGCACACCGACGCGGTCGAGCAAACCCTGATGCGTTCTGGGCGGCCTGTCTTGCTGGCGCCCGCCAAATCGCCCGCTTCGATCGGCGAGACGATCGCGATCGGCTGGGACGGTTCGGTTTCGGCGGTCCACGCACTCGCCGGCGCGCTGACATTGTTGTTGTGCGCCCGACGCGTTGTCGTGATTACCGTGGGCAAGGTGAACGGCGCGTCGTCCGGCGACGCGGCTGTCGAATATCTGGCGTGGCATGGCATCGCGGCAACCCATCGGCAGGTTCAGCCGGTTGCCGGCGTGGGTGCTGGCGACCTGCTGCTTGCCAATGCGCGCGAGGAAGACGCCGACCTGTTGGTCATGGGCGGTTATGGCCACGCGCCATGGCGCGAGGTGCTGTTCGGCGGCGCCACGCGCCAGATCGTCGGCAGCAGCCTGCTGCCCGTGTTGCTCGCGCACTGAGGCCAGCCATGGCGTGGATGCGTGTCCGTCTTGAACTCGCGCGTGGGCCGGGTTTTCCGCAAGGCAGCCATCGTCATGGTTACGAATTCGTCTTGCCGCTCCTGCCGGATGGGCGGCTCGACCGCCACGCCTACGGCATGGCGCCCGAGCTATGCACCGTGCATCGCTTTTGGGAAGGCGAAGGCGATTTCGTCGGTGAGTTGGTTCATCTCGACGGCAAGTGGGCGTTTTCCTACGCGCCCGGCACGGACGACGACGAAGCAATCGTGCATTTTACGCACCATCTCTATCGCGAGGATGAGTACGTGACGATCCGCGAACCGGGCGGCACTGAACACACATTCCGGATCGTGCGCGTCACGCCAGCACCAGGCCTGAGCGCGCGCCAGCCTGCCTGACGCTATTTCGCCGGATCGACGCCGGCAGCGAGCACCATCCGCACGAGCTCGGACAGGCTGCGTGCCGCCATCTTTTCCATTACGCGCGCCCGGTGGATTTCGACCGTGCGCGGGCTGATGCCGAGATTATAGGCGGTGACCTTGTTCGGATTGCCCGCGACCATCTGCAACATCACGTCATGTTCACGCGGCGTCAGTTCAGCGATGCGCTTCGCGACGGCCGGATCACCAGACGGTGTTGCGGCCGGCGCCAGGGCATTGCGGATGCTGTCGAGGATGACTTCATCGGAAAACGGCTTTTCGATGAAATCGCGCGCGCCGGCCTTCATCGCGCGCACGGCAACCGGCACGTCGGCTTGCCCGGTCATCACGATCACCGGCAGCTTAAGGCCGCGCCGCGCCATCTCGTCTTGCAGCTGTAGTCCGCTCATTTCCGGCATGTGAATATCAAGCAGCAGGCACGCATGCGGTGGAAGTGGCGGCCGGGCGAGAAACGCCCGGCACGCGGCGAACGCCTCGGCCTTGTAGCCTGCGCTTTCGACCAACATCGTGAGCGAATCGCGCACCGCATCGTCGTCGTCGAGGATGAAGATTGTCGCATCGTCGGTCATGGCTGCCCTCGCAACTCGAACGGTACGGTGAAGGCGAAATTCGTGCCGCCGCCGGTGCGCGGCGATGCCCAGATGCGACCGCCATGCGCTTCGATAATCGACCGGCAGATTGACAGGCCGACGCCCATGCCGCGAGCCTTGGTGGTGACGAAGGGCTGGAACAGATTCTGCGCGACCTCGGCCGACAGGCCCGGCCCCGTATCGGCGACCGTCACGGTCACCATTCCGTCGGCGGCCGCAGCTTCGACGGTTAAAACGCGCTCGTCGCTCGAATCCATCGCCTCGAGTGCATTGCGAATCAGATTGAGCAAAACCTGCTGGATCTGCACCTTGTCGACCAAAACGAGCGGTAGGTCCGGCCGCAACATGAGCCGCGTCGTGACGCCGGCGCTTTTGGCGCCGACCAATGCCAAAGCGGCCGCTTCCTCGATCAGTGCGTTGACGTTTTCTTCGCGGCGCTCGGTCTCGCCCCGGGCGACAAACTCGCGCAGGCGGCGAATCACCTGTCCGGCGCGATCGGCTTGGGCCGCCGCCTTTTCCATGGCCTCGCCGATGCGCGCCGGCGCCTCGGGCACGGATTGGAGTAACCGCCGCGCCGCCAGGAGATAATTGACGATCGCGGCCAGCGGCTGATTGAGTTCGTGCGCCAATGCAGCGCCCATCTGCCCAAGCTCTCCAAGCCGCGCGACATGCATGAGCTCGGCCTGAAGCTGGTCGATACGACGCTCGGATCGTTCACGTTCGGTCAGATCCCTAACGAATCCGGTGAAGCGCCGTGCATCACCGGCAATCGCCTCGCCGACCGACAACTCCATCGGAAACGTCGTGCCGTCCTTGCGCTGGCCCGTGACGACGCGACCGATGCCAATGATGTGCCGCTCGCCGGTTTTTCGATAGCGCTCCAGATATCCATCATGTTGTTCGCGATAGGGCGAGGGCATCAGGATGTTGACGTTCTGCCCCACGACCTCAGCGGCGGAAAATCCGAACATCGCCTCGGCAGACGGGCTGAATGTTTCGATGGCCCCGCGCTCGTCGATGACAATCATGGCATCGGGCACCGCGTCGAGGATGCTTTTGAGGCGTGCAGCGCTTTCGCGCTGCGCGTTCATCGCCTTCAGTTGCGGGCGCAGATCTTCGACGACAGCGATGCGGCGCGGACTGCGCCCGCGCATTAGCGAAGAGGTTGTTCGAGCCGGAATCACCGTCCCGTCTTTGCGGACGTAACGTTTCTCAACGATGTAGCTGCTACACGCGCCAGACAGCAGTCGCGCAATTTGTCGCCGGTCTTCAGCCACGTCATCTGGATGGGTGATATCTTCAACGCGCCGCGACATCAATTCATCGTGCTCGTAGCCGACCAGCGCGCAGAAATGTTGATTGGCCTCGATCAATCGTCCGTCGGGCTCGCTCCAGTTGATGCCGATTGCCGCCGCCTCGAACAGCAGGCGATAGGCATCATCGGACGGCTTGCGTCCAGCGATTGGCTCTTTCGATTTCAACGTCATCACCACTAGGTCTTATGCAGGTGACCGTCGAGCATCGCATGTCCGGCCGCGAACGCCGCATGCGATTCGAGCCGTTCCGCGACGGATCGTCCCGGGGGTCCTATCTTACGACAGCGGCGGCGCGCGGTGAACGGCCGGGGTTGCCGACATATTCGCGCGTTCAAACGGCCGCTGTGGTACGCCAGCGGCTCGCCGCACACCGATCCTTTAGCTGGATTTCTTGGCGAAGAGGGCGCACCAGCCGTTGGGGCTAATGCTGCCGTCGACAAGCTGGCACGTGCCGGCCGCATTCGGCTGAGCGCCTGCGATGTAGTACTGGCACGCGTCGCATTTCTGGCCGTTCTTGGGCGTATCCTGATATTGCGCGTCCTTCTGCGGGACCTTGGGGGCGGCTTGCGCCACCGCGCCGCGCGCCAGCCCGAGCGTTCCGAGCACCGCTAAACCGCAGCCGATGCATTCCCGACGTGAAATCATTCTTGTCCTCCTATGTTGATACCAGATTCTCGGGCCACCGTCGCGATGACTAAAGCGACCCGACGTATGCTGCGATTTGCAAAGTTTCCTGTTGCGTTAGGTTTTTCGCGTTGCGGTGCATGATAGGGTTGGCGCGTCCACCGGATGCGAAGTTTTGCAACTGGTCCGCGATATAACCGGGATGCTGGCCGGCGAGGCGCGGGATGATCGCATTACCTTGGCCGTTGGCGCCGTGGCACGTCTGGCAGGCCGGCACCTGGCGGTCCGGAATACCGTGCTTATAGATTTGCTGGCCCTCGGCGACGAGCGTCGGATCGCCCGGTGTGCCCGGTGCCGCCTCCTGAGACGAAAAGAATTGTGCGACGCCCGCGATGGTCGCATCGCTCAACGTTGCCGCCATGCCCCACATGTAGGTATGTGCATGCGGGTCGGCGCGTGTGTGATCGCGGAACGCCTTGAGCTGCGCGACGATATAATCGCGCTGCTGGCCCGCGAGATTCGGGAAAGTGGGCGCCGTGCTCCTTCCGTGGAAACCGTGACACGAGGTGCAGACGTGCACGGTGCCGTCGACGACGGATTGCTCTTGAGCCGGTGTCGGCGGCGCGCCTGGCTTACCGGTATCGCAGGCAGCGAGCGCCAGCGCGAGTGAAAGTGTCAGGGTCCAGCGAAGCCCGGCGCGCATCGCGCTGATTTGATCCGATGCTCTCGGCATTGCGTCCTCTCCCCTCAGAACGCGAACCAGACGTACGCGTACAGCGTGTTGTTGTCGCTCGCGTTGCGGCCGTTGCCGTCATAGTTGCTCGAGGCGCCGTTGAACTTCGTGTACCAAATATACTGCAAGCCGAGCTTCATGTTGAGCCACGGCCAGAAACTCGGTCCGCCGTGGTTGAACGGCATGTAGGCGACTTCGGCCGTCCACCAGTCGCTGTTTGGGCTACCGGCCGTCGGCGCACTCGAAGCATAGAGCGTCGGATCGCCCGAACCCTGGATCCGCGAGTAGGCCAGCGTGCCGTAATAAGTCTGCTCGTAGGAATAGGTCGTCTTGGCGTTGAAGCTGTGCAGCTGGTCATTGAGGAACGACGAGCCGGCCTGGGTGAACGTCGAGTTCAAGTGCTGGTGTTCACTGATCCAGGACGCCTGCGCCGAGATGCTGTGCTCGTCGGTCAGATATTGATACTGCGCGTCGAAGCCGAGATCGGTCTTGTTGTCCGTGCCGAAGCCGGTCACGCGACCCGGATTGATGTTCGCGGCCATCCCGAAGGTACCGATCTCGAGCGCGTTCGGCCCCCATTGCGGTTGCAGCGCCAGGCGCCAGTATGGCGCCAAACCGCTGAACGAGTCGCTGCCGCTCTCCGCGATGCCAAGTGCGGAAATGGCATCCGGCGGCAGCGTGTGATAGGCGCCAGCCTCGGCATAGACCAGCCGGTTCCAGAACGCATAGGCGCTCGCGCCCAACACCTGTTGCGAATAGGCGCCCTCGATAATCGTCTTGTTCGCCGGCGTCGGCGCCAAGCTGGAGCTTTGAAAGGGATAGCGCCACGCCGGTGTCGTGTTCCACACGTCGGACATCGACGGGTTGTTGTTGACGCTGACGCCGAAGACGATCTCATGATCCTCAATCGTGGTCGCGTGCGCCCAGCGAACGTCGGTGTTATCCCAATGGAAGCTGCGTGACGGATCGTTGTAGGTGATCTGCGCGAAGGCGCCGAGTCCATAGTCGCCGAGGATTCGTCCGCCGTAAAAGAGGCTGGCCGTATTCAGCGAGAAATTGTTGTTAGGTCCGTAATGCGCCGCAGCGCCGCCCGATTGGCCGGCCTGCGTGTGCGTATAATCTTCGACGATCATCGCCGCGAGCGGCGGCAGGTCCGACTGGCCGCCGCCGAAGACATAACCGTTCAGTTTGAAAAGCCGGCCATAGGGCGTCAGCTCCGGAAATCCGTTATGACAAGCGGCGCATTGTTGTCCGGTTTGCCGCGCATAGCTCGGCAAGGCCATCGCGCTCGGTACGGCGAGGAGTAGAGCGAACGCGGCGAATGCCGCCGGAACAGCCATGCGCCGGAGAAAATTCAGTTCGACGACCATTCGACCTCCCGCCCCGAGGTGAATCGATCCCATCTGACATGACCGGTACCAGATCATAGCAAGTAACAAACCGGATTAAGAGACCCTTCCGCATTGACCTGGATCAATGCGTGAGGCACGCGGTTTGTAGCGATTATTTATCGTTAGGCCGTAAGCAGCGATTGGTGCATCCGCCCATCGCACATGCCGGTATTCATCCGTCGCAAAAGACTTTGCCAACCGCCGCTTGTGCGCCAGCCTGACTTGGGTTGGCTCGACGCTTGCTGGCGCGTTCCAGACAAACGCCCCGAGCGCCACGCGTCGGTCGTCTTGCGAACATATGCAAGAATGGTGCGCCAGTGCGTAAGATCATGCGACAGGACGGCGGCGCAATGGAGCAGGCGGATTTCATCATCGTCGGCGGCGGCACGGCTGGCGCGGTGTTGGCCGCCCGCCTGTCGGAAGATCCGGCCTGCCGCGTGGTGCTGATCGAGGCCGGCGCCGATATCCCGCCGGGCGCCGTGCCCGCCGACATCCACGACGTCTTTCCCAGCGCCTATTTCAACCGGAATTATTTCTGGCCTGGGCTCGAAGCCAGCATGGTCGACGGCTCGCCGCCGCGGCCGTTCACCCAGGCGCGCATCATGGGCGGCGGCTCGAGCGTCATGGGCATGTGGGCGCTGCGCGGCTTGCCGAGCGACTACGATGGCTGGGCACAGGCCGGCGCCGCGGGTTGGAGCTGGGCCGACCTGTCGCCGTATTTCCAGCGCGTCAACCGCGTCGACGGGAACGGCATCAACACCGCGACGACGACACCCGGAATTCGGAGTCTCGCCCGCGATGCGTGGCCCGGATTTGCGCGCGCGATGGAGCACGCGGCGGCGGCGCGCGGCCTGCCATCTCACGACGACATCAATGCCGTGGCGGCCGACGGATTTTTCGCCATGCCGCTCAACCACGAAGGCGGCGAACGCGCCGGCAGCGCCCGCTGCTATCTGACCGCGACCGTGCGGCAGCGGCGCAACCTGACGATCCTGGCCGAGGCGCGCGTTGTCGGTCTGACGATTGACGGCACGCGGGTCGGCGGCGTCGCGGTCGAGCAGCGGGGCGCTCGGCGGAGTCTCGCGGCGCGCGAGGTGATCGTATCGGCGGGCGGCATCCATTCGCCGGCGCTGTTGCTGCGCGCCGGCATCGGACCCGCGGCCTCGCTCGCACGGATCGGCATCCGGCCGATCGCGGACCGCGCCGGCGTCGGACAGAACCTCCAGAATCACGTGTTCATTCACTTCGCGCTCACCCTCAATCCCGGCACGGGCGTGCCGCGCGACGGCCGTCACTATGCCGTGGCCGGCTTGCGGTTGTCGTCCGGCGCCGCCGGTTGCCCGGCCGGCGATCTGTTGTTGTGTGCGATCGGACGTGTCAGCGTGCGCGCATTCGGCGCCCGGGTCGGCATCGTCGCGGCGGCTTTGTATGCGCCGCAATCGCGTGGCACCGTCGAGCTCGCCGCCGCCGGCCCGGACGTCGAGCCGCGCATTTCGTTCCGCCTGCTGTCGGATGAACGCGACGCGGCGCGGCTGGTCACGGCCGGGCAGTTTGCCGAAAAACTTCTCGTCGATCCGGCGGTGCGGCAGACCTATCGCGAGCTCTATCTGTTGCCGAAAGATCCGCCGCTCCACCGCTTCAACCATCGCGGCGCCGTCGGCAGCATAGAAGCCCTGCTCGCCTCGGCGATCATCGATGGACCCGCCGCGTTGCGGCAGTTGGCGATCGGCCGCGCCATTGCGCCCGGTCGCATGGTGGCCGGCGGCAAGCGTCATGCAGCGTTGGCCCCCGAGGAAATCCTTGCCGCCGCCGGGCCGATGTTCCACCCAGTCGGCACCTGCGCCATCGGCCGCGCGGATGATCCGCGCGCCGTCGTCGACGCCGAATGCCGGGTCCATGGCATACAAGGCCTGCGCGTCGTCGATGCGTCGATCATGCCACGCATCCCAAGCGCCAATACCAACCTGCCCACTTTGATTCTAGCCGAACGCGCCGCCGACCTGATCCGCCGTGGGCAACGCGCTGCGCCTTGACGCTTGACTTGGCTCCGCGCGGGTACAAACGTTGGCGGGTGGCCGTCAATGGCTTGCGAAGGAATCTCGGATGGCAAAGCAGCGGATTAGTTACGTGGCATTGGACCGGATGGATGCGGCGATGCGCGCCGAGATGGAGCGGTGCCAGCGGGAAGGCACGCCGCGGCCCGAGAGCTCGGCGGTGCGGGCGCACGTGCCGGCGTGTTTCTGGTTTTTCGCCAATTCATGGCGCGACATCTTCCGCAACGGCGTGCTGGAACATCCGATCAAGGAGCTATGCCGGCTTTACGTATCGCGCTCGGTGCAGTGCGAATATTGCGGCAACCAGCGTTCGGTGAAGGCGGCGCAGTCGGGCGCCGTGATCGAAGACCACGTGAAGGATTTGCTGAACTTCGAGTCGTCGAAGAACTACGATGACCGGCAGAAAGCCGCGCTCGCTTATGCCGAAGCGATCGTCTGGCACTTGCAGACCGACGACGCGTTCTGGGAGCGGCTCAATCGGCATTACACCGAAGCGGAGCTCGTCGAACTCGGCTGCATGATCGGGCTGACGCTGGGACAGCAAAGCTGGCTCAGGCTTCTCAACATCGAGCATCATCAGGTTCTGTCCGGCACCGATGCGTCGATGGCGCCCGGCTTCGAGACCGCGCAACGCCTCGCGACCACCAAGGCCCGGCCCGATTACTGGGCCGCCGGCCCGGCCAAACCGCCGAGCTCGACCGCCGCCGAGTGAATCCGGCGACGCGGCTCAAGCCGCCTTGGTGCTCGCCGCCGGCTTTTCGACGACCGCGACGCCTTCGGTCACCATCACCTTGTTCAACAGCTTGACCAGGGCGTAGACCGATTCGATCGCCGGCGTCGGCGTTTCGGTCATGCGCGCCATCTCGAGGATCGAGCCGATCAATGCCTCGGTCTCGAGCGCGCGGCCGGCTTCAACGTCCTGCAGCATCGAGGTCTTGTGCGCGCCGACGCTTTCGGCGCCGGCGATGCGCTTCTCGATCGAGACCCGGAAGGTGACGCCGAGCTTTTTAGCGATGATCTCGGCCTCTTCCATCATCTTCGCCGCCAAGTGGCGCGTTTCCGGGAAGCGGCAGATATCGACCAGCGTCGCATGCGTCAGCGCGCTGATCGGATTGAACGACAGATTGCCCCACGCCTTGAGCCAGATTTCGGCGCGGATGTCCTTGAGCACGCGCGACTTGAGACCGGCCTTGGTGAGCACGTCGTGCAGCCGCTTGACGCGTTCGGTGTCCTTGCCGTCGAGCTCGCCGACTGGAAAACGGTCGCCTTCGACGTGATGGACGACGCCTGGCGCCGTCACCGCCGCCGCCGGATAGACCACGCAGCCGACCAATCGATTGGGATCGATCTTCTTCGTCAGCACGCCGGTCGGATCGAGGCTGTCGAGCTTGCGGCCATCGTATTTGCCGCCGAGACGCTGGAAGTACCACCACGGCAGGCCGTTCTGCACGGTCAGGATGACCGTGTCGGCATCGAGCATGGGATCGATGTCCCGAACGGCTTCTTCGAGGTGATGCGCCTTGACAGCGAGGATGACGAGCTCCTGCCTGCCGGCGTCGGCAATTTTGTCGACCGCTTTGACCTTGGCGATCTCGGTCTTGCCGTTTTCCCATTCGAGCTTGATGCCGTTCGCCTTGATGGCCGCCAGATGGACGCCGATATCGACGACCGTGACATGATTGCCGGCGAGCGCGAGCTTGGCGGCGATCAGGCCGCCGATGGCGCCGGCGCCGACGACGCAAATGCGCATCGGCTTGGGCGCCTCTTTGAGTAGATAGGGGCTCGGCACGATCTGATCGAACGGATTGCGCAAGCTGCCGACGCCGTCGATCACCACATCGATGATGTTGTGCGCTTCGGGCATCACGCCGGCGCCGAGCGATGTGCCGCAGGAAATGATGTCGCCCGGCATCAGCGTCATGTCGCGCGACACGGCCGCGACGAGTTTCGCCGGCGGAAAGAACATGTCGGCGACCGGATAATTCTGCACTTCCTTGTTGTTGAGGATGGTGCGGATGCTGAGCTTCATCGGATCGACGCCCGTCGTAATCACCGGACCAAAAGGCCCGAAGGTGTCGAAGCTCTTGGCGCGGACCCATTGGTCGAAGGAAGGATCCTTCTTCAACAGATCGACGGCGGTGACGTCGTTGACGCAGGTGTAGCCGAAAATATAACTGGGCGCTTCGGCCTCGCTGACCATCGAGCATTTCTTGCCGATGACGACGCCGAGCTCGCCCTCATAGACGATCCGGCCGGAATACGATTTCGGACGTTCAATGGGCGTGTCCGGACCGCAAAATGCGTTGTTGGCTTTGAGGAAATAAAGCGGATCGGGCGGCGTCGCGAAATTGTTCTTGGCGGCAAGCTGATGGAAGTTGTTCCACAGGCAAACCATCTTCGATGGCTCGCACGGCGCCAGCAGCTTGACCGCGCTGCGCTTGACGGTTTCGCCGGTCGGCTTGGCGCCGGCGAACATGTCGCCGCCGTGAACCGCGATCGTGTCGCCGTCGAGCGTGCCGAAACCGACGCGGCGGTCGCGCTCGAACCGAACCCATTGCGTCATCGTGTGGTCTCCCCTGGGCCGAACCGAACCCGCTCCGTTCGGATTAGCCTTATGGTAGCCCGGTTCGGCGAAAGCCCTGAAGCGCACCGGCCGCAATGCTGCACTGGCGCCGACGCGCGGCAAATGGGCGCTTTATGCATGCGCTTGGCCGTGCCATATACGCGGCCGGGGATCATGGGCGGAATCAGGTCTTATCTCGACGCATCGCGCGACGTTCTGGCCACGGCTGCGGCCGCCATCGACGAGGCCCAAGTCGTGCGGGCGATCGACGTCATGCACACGGCGCTGGCATCCCAGAAGCCACTGCTGATTTGCGGCAATGGTGGGTCCGCCGCCGATGCGATGCACATCGCCGGCGAGTTGGTCGGCCGCTACAAGAAGGAGCGCCGCGCGCTCAAGGCGATGGCGCTGGTGGCGGATCCCGCCGTCGTCACCGCTTGGAGCAACGACTACAGCTACGACAGCGCATTCGCCCGCCAGGTCGAAGCGTTTGGCGAGACCGGTGGCGTTCTGCTGGCGCTGTCGACCAGCGGCAATTCGAAGAACGTGATCGCCGCGGCGGAGACGGCGCGGCAAAAAGGGATGACGGTGATCGCGCTGACGGGTGCAGGCGGCGGCAAGCTCGCGCCGAAAGCCGATATCCTGCTGGCGGTGCCGGCGACCGACACGCCGTTCATCCAGCAGGTGCACATCTGCCTTTATCATTATCTCTGCGCCGAGATCGAAGCACGCATCGCGCGCTGACGTTCAGCGGATTGAAATCAAAGCGTTGAGGTGTGGGCCGCCGCGGCGGCGTGATGCGCGTCGATGTCGTCGGCGACGATGGGGGTTGCGTCGCGCCTAGCGGCCGAGCGCGTTCGAGACCGTCGTGAACGTGGCGTTGAGCGCCGTGCCGACGTCGCGCAGACTCGTGACCAGGACCAGCCCCATCAGTGCGCAGATCAAGCTGTACTCGACTGCAGTGACGCCGGATTCGTCGGCGGCCAGGCGGCGGAGGAAAGCGGTCATGGCGGAACCCCGTTAACAGACGATTAGGCAAATATATATCGAATGCACTGGATCACAATTTAAATCGAATCAAATACATATTGGTTTTATCGCAAATACGCCAGAAGTGACGGTGGGGTTGACGCCGCCGCGGCGTCGCGTCGGCATGTTTGCCGGCGTCACGGTTAAATTGCTGAGTTCACTGATACTTAACCACGAAGCGCGACACTCCCGCTAACCATTCTGGTGAGCGTGCGAGGGGATTGCCGTGTTGCGTTCCAAGATGACCGCCGTCGCCGCCTCAACGCGCATCACGCGTGGTAGTGACGCCGTGTGGGTTTTCGTCCTGGTGGCCGCTTGCGCCCTGGCGCTGTCGGGATGCGCCAGCGTCGGCGACAAGGAAGCGGCAACCGCGGAAAAAATGGCCGCGGCGCAAACCGAAATCATGCACAAGGACGCGGAAGCATCGAAATCGGCGCTCGAGCGCGGCGACGAAGCCGCCGCCAAGGGCGATAACGCGGCGGCCGCGGCTTTCTATCGGCAGGCGCACAGCGACGACCCGAATTCGACGACGCCGTTACTGCGGTTGGGTCAGGTCGATATCGCGCTCGGCCAGTACACCCAGGCTTACGAAGCCTATCATCTGGTCCAGGTGCTCAAGCCGAACGGCCCGGAAGCGGCTTTCCGCATGGGCGAATTGATGCTCGTGCGCGGCTCGCCGCAGGCGGCGATCGACGAATTCAACATCGCGCTCGAAACCCGCAAGGACGATCCCGCGCTGTTCAGCGCGATGGGAGTCGCCTACAGCTCGATGGGCCAATACGACGTCGCCATCAAGAACTACCGGGCCGGCCTCGCGATCGCGCCCGAGCACAAGGGATTGCTCAACAATTTGGCGATGGCCCAGTTCCTGTCGGGCGATTACGACGGCGCCGTTAAAACCCTGACGGCGCTCGTCGCCCTGCCGAACGCCGAGCCGCGCTACCGCCGTAACCTCGCCTTCATCGAGGCCGTGCACGGCGATATGGACAAAGCGCAGCAAGTGGTCACCAGCGACGCCGATCGCGCCGCCTTGGACAGCGAGCTTGCCGCCTATCACAGCGCCGCCGCCGATCGGGGCGACGCCGCGGATCGCACCGCCCTGATGGGCATCCATTTCGCGACGCTACCAGCCCGGCCGGCCAGCCAGGCCGCGGCTGACAAGGCGCCCGACGCCGTCGCCGCTCAATAGGTCAGTCATCATGCCGATTGGCCTAAGGCGCGGATTTCGCGCGGTTTTCACTGGGTATTAACCAGAGTTCGTCACAATCGATTCACTTAAAACCCGCCCGCCGACGGCCATTCGTAATGGTCCGGATGGCACCGGCCGGGAAGGACGTTGAGAGGACCGACCGCGCGATGTTCGCAACACTGCCGCCCCGCCGATTGCTGCTGCTGGCGACCGCCATGGTGCTGTCGCTGGTCACCGCGCTTGTCGTGCGCGCGTGGGTCGAGCACGTCCGCACCGAGGCCGCCGCGCCGGTGGCGCAAATGGCGGCCCCGCCGCCGCCCAAGATGATCCTGGTCGCGGCCAAGGCACTGCCCGCCGGCCACTTCATCCGCACCGAGGATCTCGCTTGGCAGAGCTGGCCGAATAACGACCTGTCGAAGGCCTACATGGTCAAAGGCGCAGTCAATCTCGACGCGATCGTCGGCTCGGTGGCGAAGGCCGGCATCGCGACGGGCGAACCAATCACTGATCTGCGCATCGTCAAGAAGGGCGACCGCGGATTCCTCGCGGCGATCGTCACGCCGGGCGACCGCGCCATCACCGTGCCGCTGACCAGCGGCGCCGGCCTGTCCGGCTTGGCGATGCCGGGCGACCGCGTCGATCTGATCCTGACTATGGACGTGCCGTCGACCGATAAGAATTCCCAGCCGCGCCGCGTGTCCGAGACCGTGCTGCAGGACATCCGCGTGCTCGCCATCGACCAGAAGATCAACGACCAGACGCACGACGGGCCGCTGGCGCGCACCGCCACGCTCGAGGTGACGCCAAAACAGGCCGAAGTTGTGACGTTGCTGCCCGAAATGGGCAAGCTGGCAATGACGTTGCGCAGCGTCGGCACCGCCGAAAACGACGCGGAGCCGCATCAACCGACTCTCACCTGGGACACCGACGCGGTCCAGATCCCGTTCGCCCATCATCAGGCCGTGAGCTCGTCGGGCTCGTCCAACGAGATCGATGTGATTCGCGGCACGACGAAATCGTCGATTGAATTCAGTGGCGGCCGCGCCGTTGAGACAGCGTCTGCGCCGCCGGCATCTGCGCCGCCGAGCACGGCAATCGGCGCTGCCGGCGCCGCGACCGCGAAGGCCATCGGCGCGGCCGGACGGACGGTGGGCAAATGATCGTGCGTCGTAGCCATAACCGATTCATCGTGCGCGCCATCCAGGCACTCGCGTTTGTGATGTCGCTCAGCTTGACGCTGGCGCCGGCTGTGGCCTTTGCCGGACCGCAGATCATCGCGCCGAACGGACAGGTGATCTCGCTCGCCAGCGGCAAGGGCGTCATCCTTCGTCTTGACCGGCCGGCGGGGAACATCTTCGTCGCCGATCCCACCGTCGCCGACATCCAGGTCAAATCGCCGACCATCATCTATCTCGTCGGCAAGGCCGCCGGCACGACCACGTTGTTCGCGCTTGATAAAGAAGACAACGTCCTGATCAACAGCCCGGTCGTCGTGCATGCCGACGCCGCCGACCTGCAACGCGCCCTCGATCAACTGGTGCCTGGCACCAAAGTCGAAGCCCGACCGGTGGACAATTCGATTGTGCTCCAAGGCGACATCACCTCACCGTCGCAAGGCGCCGACATCCAGCAGATCGCGGCGCGCTACGTTCCCGATCCGAAGCAGCTGGTCAACAAGATGCAGTTGATCGCGCCCAATCAGGTGAACCTGCATGTGCGCGTCGCCGAGGTGTCGCGCAGCATCGAAAAGCAGTTCGGCATCGATTGGCAAAACATCAGCAACAATGGTTCCGTGGCCTTCGGCCTGGTGACCGCCGGAACCAGTGTTATCGCCAATTCCACGGTGACGAAGATCGTGCCGGCGCTGCCCGGAAGCACGGTGAACGGCTTCAACACGCAGGCGACGTCGCTCCAGGGTGGCCAAACGGTCGGCAACATTTTCGGCGGCGCCCGGTTCGGCAGCCATAGCATCAACGGCTTGATTTCGGCGCTCGAGGATCAAGGTTTGGTCACCATCCTGGCCGAACCTAACCTGACCGCGGTGTCAGGCCAAAAGGCGAGCTTCCTCGCCGGCGGCGAATTTCCGGTACCCGTGCCGCAATCCGGTACCGGCGGCAGCGCCGTCGTCACCATCGACTACAAGAAATTCGGCGTCAGCCTGTCGTTCATCGCCACGATCTTGAACAGCGGCCGGATCAGTCTGCACGTCGAGCCCGAGGTTAGCCAAATCGACAACTCGACGGCGATCACGGTCGCCGGCGTGTCGGTGCCTGGCCTGTCGACGCGGCGCGCCGAGACGACGGTCGAGCTGGGCAGCGGCCAGACCTTCGCGATCGGCGGCCTGATCCAGAACAACATGACGCAGAACCTTAACAAGTTCCCGTGGCTCGGCGACATCCCGGTTCTCGGTCAGTTGTTCCGGTCCGAGGCGTTCCAGCGCAACGAAAGCGAGTTGGTGATCTTGGTGACGCCTTATCTCGTCAAGCCGGTCAACGGCCCGATGGCAATACCCAACGATGGGCTGACGACGCCAACCGACGCCGACATGATCCTGAACGGCCAGATGAATGGCCCGCAAACGCAGCCGCCGAGCATCCCGGCGCCACCCGCCGCCAGCATGACCACCCTGCCCGACGGCCGCAAAGCCGCGATGCCGATGGGCCAGGTCGGCTTCGAGCTCAATTGAGAACGCGCATGACCAAATCCGCCAACCATCTCCGCCGCCGCTGGATGCTCGCCGCCGCGTTCGCCACGGTTGCGCTGCTCGCAGCCTGCAGCCACGCGCCGAACGACGTCACCCTCAATCAGCTCACGGTGAAGCCGGTCCAGCTGAGCCATACGGTCCAATTCGCGCCTGGCAGCGCGACGCTCGCGCCGACGGAAGCCGCCGATCTCGAAGCCTTCGTCGGTCAAGGCCGTCGCGACGGCATCGACAATGTCACAATCGTCGCCGGCAACGGCACGATCGCCGACGCGCGGCGCGCCCGCGTCAGCCAGGTGCTCGACAATATGGGCATCGCACACCGCATGGCGCCACCCGATGCCAGTTTGACGGCCGATGCCGTCGTGGTGACAGTCAGCCGCGAAGCGGCGGTGCCGCCCGCCTGTCCCAATTGGCCCATCCTCGGCCCCTACAATCCGTCGAATGCGCCGTCGACCAACCTCGGCTGCGCGACGCGAACCGACCTCTACCTCATGGTCGCGGATCCGCGCGATCTGGTTTCGGGCCATCCGCAAGGCCCGGCTGATTCGGCTCCGAGTATCGCGGCGGTCGAAAACTACCGCAGTGGCAAGGCGTCGGCGGCGCTCGGTTCGGCCGATGGCTCGGGCGGTGCCAGCGGCGGTGCCAGCGGTGGCGCGAGCGCAGGTGGCGGCAATGGACAATAACGCGAATCTGACGCCGGAAGCCGAAGCGAGCCAAGGCACGGGCCCGCGGCTCCTCGCTTGCGTCGCCGAGCCGGAGACGCGGCAGGTCGCGCGCGACCTGGCCGCCGCCCAAGGATGGCGCAACCCGGTTGCGATCGAGGGCGGCGTCGCCGCCGCGCACGAGTACATCACCAAGCACGCGCCGCCCAATTTGCTGATCGTCGACATCGACGATGTCGAAGACCCGGTGAAGACGCTGGCCGATCTGGCCGAGCTCTGCCCGCCGGAGATGACGGTCATCGCGCTGGGCAAGCGCAACGAATTGACCTTGTACCGCGACCTCATTGAACTTGGCGTCACCGATTATCTGCTCAAGCCAGTGACGCTCGCCATGCTCGAGCGTTCGCTGCGCGGCGACAACAAGCGCCAACTCGGTCAGGGCACCGCCAAGACGCAGGCCCACGTCGTCAGCTTCGTCGGCGTTCGCGGCGGCGCGGGCGCGACGACGATCGCCAGTTCGGTCGCCTGGTGCCTGGCGCACCTCTACCAAAAACGGGTCACATTGATCGATCTCGACCTGCAATTCGGCAACGCAGCCTTGTCGCTCGATCTGGCGCCAGCTGCCGGCTTGCGTGAGGCGCTCGAGTTCCCGTCGCGGCTCGACAGCCGCCTGCTCGGCGCCGCCATGCTCGAAGAGAGCCCGCGCCTCAAGGTGCTGGCCGCGGAAGAGCCGCTCGTCGACCAGATGCATGTCGCGCCGGGCGCGATCGACACGATGCTCAACGTGTTGCGCCACGATTACGACTATGTCGTCGTCGACGCGCCGCGCATTCTGTCGGAAGAGGTCCGCCGCATCCTGACGCTGTCGTCGACCATCGGCCTGGTGACGGATCTGTCGCTGGCTTCCGCGCGTGACCTTTTGCGCCTTGCGGACTTCGCGCGGACGATGACCCCATCGGCGCGCCATATGATCGTCGCCAATCATGTCGGCGCCAAGCACCGCGGCGAAATCGCCAAAGCCGAGTTCGAGCGCGTGACTGCGGTCAAGCTGGACCATGTCGTGCCGTTCGAGCCCACGGCGGCGCTCGCCACCGCGTCCACCGGCAGCGTCCTGTCGGCGGCGCTCAAACATGCACCGGCCGCGGCCGCGATCCGTGCGATCGCCATGCGCATCGGCGGCATCGAACCCGCCGCCGCCAAATCCAACTCGGTGCTCGCCAAGCTGCCGCTGCCGAAACTGCCGGCCAAGCTCTCGCCGAGCGCGTTCCTGCCGAGCTTCCTGAAGCGGAGCGCCTGATGTTCGGGCGCCGCGGAGTGAACGCCGACGGGCTCCAGCCGCGGCCGCGCGTTTCCGACCTTCCGCCTCTCCGCCCGGCCGCCGCGGCGCCCGCGCCGCAACGCACCGCCGTGCCCGCGGCGGAACAACGTGCATCCGAACCCGCGACCATAGCCGACGTTCCGGCGGCGCCGCGTCCGATCGCCATGCGCAGCGCCAACGTCAACGAGGCGGCGCCGCGCATCTATCCGCTGGTGCTCCAGCGCATCGACACCGAGGTCGCCGCCAAATTGCAACGCGATGAGCTGTCGCGCCAGCTCGCCGACATGGTGAGCGAGATCGTCGCCGAGCAGCGCATCAACCTCAATCAGGCCGAGCAACGGCAGCTCGTCGCCGTCCTGCTCGACGACATGCTGGGCCTTGGCCCGATCGAGCCGCTGCTGGCCGATGAATCCGTGACCGACATCATGGTCAATGGCTCGAAGCAGGTTTATGTCGAGCGTCGCGGCAAGCTCGAGCTCACGGGCGTGTCATTCCGCGACAACGCGCACGTGATGTCGATTGCGACCCGCATCGTCACGCAAGTCGGCCGCCGCATCGACGAATCGACGCCGCTGGTCGACGCCCGCTTGCAAGACGGCAGCCGCGTCAACATCATCACGCCGCCTTTGGCGCTCGATGGCCCGACCATCTCGATCCGAAAATTTTCGAAGAAGGGCATCACGCTCGACGTCATGTCGCGGCAGAAGAACATTTCGGCGGCGATGGCGACGGTGCTCAAGATCGCCGCGCGGTCGCGCCTCAACATCCTGATTTCCGGCGGTACCGGTTCGGGAAAAACCACGCTGCTGAACGCCATGTCGCAGATGATCGATCCGGGCGAGCGCATCGTCACGATCGAAGACGCCGCCGAGTTGCAGCTACAGCAGCCGCACGTCGTCCGCCTGGAAACGCGGCCGGCCAACCTCGAAGGCAAAGGCGAGATTGCCATCCGCGACCTGGTCCGGAACGCTCTGCGTATGCGTCCTGACCGCATCATCCTCGGCGAAATCCGCGGCGCCGAGGCGCTCGATATGCTTCAGGCGATGAACACCGGCCACGACGGCTCGCTTTCGACCATCCACGCCAATCGGCCGCGCGAAGCGTTGACCCGCCTCGAGAACATGGTGGGCATGGGCGGCGTCAACCTGCCGCCGCGCGCCGTCCGCCAGCAGATCGCCGCCGCCGTCAACCTCATCATGCAGATCAGCCGCATGCGCGACGGCATTCGCCGCGTCGTCGCCGTCACCGAGATCGTCGGCATGGAAGGCGACGTGATCACGACGCAAGACCTCTTCACCTTCCAATACGAAGGCCAGATGCCGGACGGTTCGCTCAAAGGCACGTTCATGTCGAGCGGTCTCCGTCCGCACTTCATCACGCGGGCGGAATATTACGGTCTGGATCGCGCCCTCCTCGAAGCCGTCGGATAGGCGTCATGATCGACGCCATTTTCCTGCTCATCGTCTTCCTGCTGCTGTTCGGCGTGACTTTCGCGGGCTGGTCGGGCGCGACCGACACGAAGGAACGCGCCGACGTGGTCGAACGCCTGGGCAAGGTTCGTGATCGCTTCGTCGGCAAGCCGGACGCCGAGGCCGTGGCGCTGACACTAAAACGCGAAGACAAGAAATCGCGTCTTGATGCCCTGATCGGCCGGTTCCTGCCCAACCCCGATAAATGGCGCAAGAAGCTGGCGCGGACCGGCACAAACCTCACCATCGGCAAGGTGCTGATTGGCGCCGGGGTGTTCGGCCTGCTGCTCGGCGTTGGCCTGACCGAGATCGGCATCGCGCCGCTGGTCGGCTGGCCGGCGGCCATCGGCGCCACGTTCCTCGCCCCGCGCGTGCTTATCGGCTATCTCATCAACCGCCGGGCGACGCGCTTCATCGCCGTGTTTCCCGACGCCGTCGGCTTGATGGTCCGCGGCCTGCGCGCTGGCTTGCCGGTAACCGAAACGATCGCCGGCGTCACGCATGAGATAGGCGAGCCGGTCGGTGCCGAGTTCCGCCGCATTTCCGATCAGATTCAGCTCGGCCAACCGCTCGAAGATGCGCTTTGGGAAGCAGCCGGCCGCATCGACCTGCCCGAATTCACCTTTATGGCGATCGCCTTTTCAATCCAGCGTGAAACCGGCGGTAACCTCGCCGAGACACTGGAAAACCTCGACCTGATTCTGCGCCGGCGCCGTCAACTGCATCTGAAGATTCGCACCTTCTCGGCCGAAGCACGGGCCTCGGCGACCATCGTCGGCGCCTTGCCCTTCGTGGTTATGGGCATCCTGGCGGTGCTCGACTTCGATTACGTCGCGCTGCTCTTCAACACGCCGTCGGGTCACATGTACCTGACGGCGGCGATGGCGACGCTGGTGGTCGGCATCTTCGCGATGATTCGCTTGGGCAAGTTCCGCGTATGAACGGGTTCGGCGACATCGCCTTCACGTTGACGCTGGCCGCCGTCATTTTCGGCGCGCTGGTGGCGGGCTATGGCGCTTGGGACGCCGCTGCACCGTTGCGCAGTCGTTTCAGCGCCTTGGTCGCACGCCGCGTCGGCGCGGCGCCGCCCGCCGGCTCGCCGCGCGCGCGCCAGCGCCGGGCACCCCAATATGGGGCCAGTCTGCTGAAAACTCTGGTCGAAAAGCTGAAGCTCACCCGCGGCGCCGACGCCGACAAGGCGACAAACCTGCTGATTCAGGCGGGCTATCGCAATCGCGAGGCGCTGGTCCTTTACGTCGGCATCCGGCTGTTGCTGCCTTGCACGCTGACCAGCTTGGTGCTGATCTTCAGCACGCCGTTCAATATGACGGCGACGCATGTAGCACTGCTCGGCGCCATCGTCGCGGTCGGCTCGACCTATACGCCGCCGCTCGTTCTGCGGAACATGATCAAAAAGCGGCATCAGCGGTTTCATTCGGCATTGCCGGATGCGCTCGACCTCCTGATGATCTGCGCCGAATCGGGCCTCGGCCTCGACGGCGCGCTGGTTCGCGTCGCACGCGAATTCCGCCGTTTCATGCCGGAGATGACCGACGAATTGCAGCTCACCGCGCTCGAGTTGGGATTCCTCCCGAACCGGCGCGACGCGCTGACGAACCTGGTGAAGCGCGTCAACATTCCGGCGATGCGCAGCCTGGTCAACACATTGGTCCAGACCGAGCGGTACGGCACGCCGCTGGTTCAAGCGCTCCGTGTTCTCGCCGCCGAGCTGCGCGAAGAGCGCATGCTCAAGGCCGAAGAAAAGGCCGCCAAGCTGCCGGCGATCATGACGATCCCGATGATCGTCTTCATTCTGCCGTCGATGTTCATCGTGCTGATCGGACCGGCGCTGATCCAGGTTTTCAAGGCGTTCTAGCGCCGCGCCGACCCCGCCGGCGGCTTGATGCCCAAGAGCCGCGCGGCATTACCACCCAGAATCAATCCCCGATCGCGTTCCGACAGGCCGGGCGTCTTGCGCACGAATTGCACCGCGTCGGGCAGGCCCATGTCGTAGGGATAGTCGGTACCCAGCAAGATATGATCGGCGCCGTACTGCTTCACCAGATAGGCCAACTGGTGGTCGTTGAAGACGATGGTGTCGAAATAGAGCTTCTTCAGGTAGCTCGACGGCGCCTTGGTGATCTTGGTGCGGGCATCGGGCCGGGCGGCGTGCGCGTGGTCGATGCGTCCGGCATAAGCCGGCAGATAGCCGCCGCCATGGGCGCAGACGATCTTGAGCCCCGGATAGGTTTCGAGCACGCCGTCGAAAATCAGGTGGTGGATCGCCAGCGTGGTGTCGAGCGGATTGCCGACGATGTTCTGGAAGAAGTGATCGCCCAGACGCCGACCCTCGGGAAAACCATGCGGATGTATGAAAATTACCGCGCCGAGTTCTTCCGCCTTGGCGAAGAAAGGCCGGAAACGGTCCGCCGACAGTTCCTCTTGCTCGACATGCGGGCAGATTTCGACGCCCTTGAGGCCGAGCTCGCGCACCGCGCGGGTAAGCTCGCGCACCGCATATTCAGGCACTTGCATCGGCACGGTCGCCAAGCCGACGAAACGCTCGGGGTTGGCCGCACAGATATGCGCGATATTGTCGTTGATCAGGCGCGACGTGCGCAGCGCGAGGGTGCCGTCGGCCCAGTAATAATATTGGATCGGCGCGGTCGAGATCGCCTGGATGTCGATGCCGTCGGCATCCATCGTCTTGAGCCGCGCCTCGATCGAGGTCAGTTTCGGTCCGATGGCGGCGATTTGCTTGACGTCGGTCTGCTTCGACGCGGCGCTTTCAAAGAACGAATACGGATCGTTTTGCGGCCGCATCACATCCTTGACCAGCGCCGCCGCTTCCGGCGTGAAGACGTGGCAGTGGATGTCGATGGTCCGCTGACGGGTGGCACGGCTGCGTGCGGTGGTCTTGCTGCGGCGTGCGAGCGCGCGGCCGGCCGAAGCCGGCGCACAGGTATAAACCAAGCTCATGCGCGGCCACCGTTCCTCACCGCGCGGCATGCTTGCCAGATCTTTTGCGCCGTCGCCGGCATCTGCAGCGCACGGCCGGCGCCGCCGGGAATGGCGTCGGCGACCGCGTTCATGATCGCGGCCAGCGCGCCGGTGGTGCCGGCTTCGCCCGCGCCTTTGACACCGATCGGATTGGTCTTGCACGGAAATTCGAGCAGAGCGTCGGTCAATTTCGACGGCATGTCGGTTGCCCGCGGCAGCGCGTAGTCCATGAACGAACCGGCGAGCAGTTGACCGGACTCGTCGTAGAGCGCGTTTTCGAGCAGCGCCTGGCCGAGGCCTTGCGCCACGCCGCCATGGACCTGGCCCTCGACGATCATCGTATTGAGGATGCGGCCAGAATCGTCGGCGCCGCTGTAAGCCACCACGTCGAGCGCGCCGGTTTCAGGATCGATCTCGACCTCGGCGATGTGGCAGCCATTGGGAAAATGCTGCGGCGTCTGCGACACCTTGTTGGTATCGAGTGTTTCGGCGATCTCGCCCTTGGCCTTGAGCTCTCGCGCCTTGTTCGCGACCTCAAACAGTGAGAGCCGCCGGTCGGTGCCGGCGATCTCAAACGCGCCGTTGCGATAAGCGATGTCGGCTTCCGCGGCCTCCAGCATCTGTGCCGCCACTTTCTTGCCCTTCTCGATCACCGCATCGGCCGTGAAGAAGATCGCACTGCCAGCCGCGGCGGCGGACCGCGAGGCGAAGCTGCCATGCCCTTCGACACCGAGCCGCGTATCGCCTTCGCGCACCATCACTTTCGTCGGATCGATACCAAGTTTTTCGGACGCGACCTTGCGGAACACCGTTAGATGTCCTTGGCCAGTCGATTGCGCCCCCAAGCCGACGACGACCGTACCGTCGCCGGGGAACGACAGCGCCGCGCCCTCGGGCGGAAGCGCTCCCGAATGTTCGAGGAAGCACGAGACGCCGATGCCGCGCAGGCGGCCGCGCGCGGCACTTTGCTGTTTGCGCACGGGGAACCCTTTGAGATCGGCGAGCTCGAGCGCCTTGTCGAAGATCGCCGGAAAATCGCCGCTGTCATAGACCGTGCCCATCGCGCCTTTGTAGGGGAGTTCCGCAGGCGTCACGAGATTGCGCCGACGCAGGGTGACAGCATCGATGCCGCTGACGCGAGCTGCTTCCTCGACCAGCCGCTCCATCAGATAGTTGGCTTCGGGCCGCCCCGCGCCGCGATAGGGACCGAGCTGAACCGTGTTGGTTAGGACGCACAGCACGTCGCAGACAACGCGCGGAATGCGATAAACCGAGGGGAAGCACCGCACCATGTTGATCGTCGCGGTGAGCGGTCCGGCGCCGTTGGCGAACGCGCCCATGTCGGCCACCGACTTGACGCGCAAGGCGAGGAATTTGCCCTCTTTGTCGAGCGCAAGCTCGGCATCCATGACCTGATCGCGCGCTTGATTGTCCGATAGAAACGCTTCGGCGCGGGTTGATGTCCAGCCGACCGGCCGGCCGATCCGCTTGGCAGCGACCAGGATGGCAACGTATTCGGGATAGGCGCCGGTTTTCATGCCGAAGGCGCCGCCGACATCCTCCGTCAGGACACGCATCTGCTCCGGTTTGACGCCGAGCAACTCTGCCATCTGGCTGGCCATCAACCAGACGCTTTGGGTTCCCGTGCGCAACGTGTACTCGCCGGTCTTGGCGTCGTACCAGCCGGTCGCCACGCGCGGCTCCATGCTCGCGACCGCCAGCCGCTGATTGGACACCGACAGCCGCGCGACCAGCGGCGCGCTGGCGATAATCTTCGCCACTTCGGCCGCGTTGCTGCCGTCCTTGTCGAGCGGCCAGGTGAAGTCGAGCGCGACGTTGCCGGGTGCTTCGGGCCAAATCTGCGGCGCACCCGGTTCGCTGGCGCGGCGCGCGTCGACTACGGCCGGGATTTCGTCATAGTCGACGTCGATCAGCTCGGTGGCGTCCTGCGCCTGCACGGGTGTTTCAGCAACCACCATCGCGACCGGCTGCCCGGCATGGAACACCCGGCCCTCGGCCAAAGCCGGCCAACGCGGCGCCGCGAGCTTCGAGCCGCCGCGGCCAGGCACCGGCAGCGGATGCGCCAAACTTCCGGTGCCGGTCATGTCGGCAGCGGTCAACACCGCCAACACGCCAGGCGCCCGTTGCGCCGCCACCGTGTCGAGACGGCGGATGGTCGCCGATGCCATCGGCGCGCGCAGGAATGCGGCCGCGACCTGGCGCGGCTCGTGCACATCGCCGGTATAGCGGCCCTTGCCGCGTAAGAGCGGTTCATCCTCAATGCGCAGCTGGCGTGTGGTGCCCGTCGTCATGTGCGTTCATCCCTGTTTCTTGCTTGGCGCAGTTGACGCGATACCGTGCGGTGTTCGAAGACCATCGGTACCGGTGTTTCGTTGCACGCGACCGTCGACGCTATCGAACACAAGGTTGGGGCCACACTCAACCTAAATGATCAATTGATAACGCGCGATGCGGCGCCGGTTGTGGGGGACGAAATCGGGGATATCCGCCAAATCCCTGCCTTGGCGAAGATCGCGGCGTTCAGACGGGACCGAAGAGGGTTGGGTCGGCGAATTCGTCGCCGCGGGCCTGTTCGAGTTCCTGGTTGTAGCGGCGGAGGGCATAGGCTTCGGTGACGAAGCCGATGGGCTTGCGGTCGGTGGCGCTGGCGAGGACGGGGAGCGCTTCGACCTCGGCGGAGACGAAGCGGTCGAGGGCGGCGC
>JAGWIH010000125.1 GCA_028866355.1 Alphaproteobacteria bacterium | reverse complement strand
GTCGAGGCCAGGTCATCGGCCAGACCGCTCGCCAGCTTGGCGATCAGGTTGGCGGTCGCCGGCGCCACCACGATCAGGTCGGCCTCCTGCGACAGCCGCAGATGGCCCATTTCGCTTTCGTCGGTAAGCGAGAACAGGTCGCTATAGACGCGGTCGCCGGACAGGGTTTGGACCGACAGCGGCGTGATGAAGCGCTGCGCCGCCGCGGTCATGACGCAACGTACCGTCGCGCCACGCTCGCGCAGGCGGCGGACGAGTTCGAGGCTCTTATAGGCGGCAATGCCGCCGGCAATAACCAAGAGGATGCGGCGTCCGTGCAGCATCAGCGGCTTTCCAACACAGTGATACGGAATAGCAAAATAATTTACTCTATGGGCGGTGTAATTTCAAACCTCAAAGCCGCCAGCCCGAGTGAATTGCGGCAATGCCGCCGCTGAGGGCGCGAACCGCGATCTGCTCGAAGCCGGCTTGGCGCATCAAGGCCGCAAGACGCGGACGATCGGGAAACCGCCGGATGCTTTCGGCCAAATACTGATAGGCGTCACGGTCGCGCGCGACGATCGCGCCGAGGCGCGGCAAGACCGCGAACGAATAGAGGTCGTAGGCGCGTTTCAGCAGCGGCTGGTCGACGTTGCTGAATTCGAGGCACAAAAAGCGGCCGCCGGGCTTCAACACGCGCCTGGCTTCGGCCAGGGCATCCGGGATGCGCGTCACGTTGCGCAGGCCAAAGGCGATGGTATAGGCGTCGACACTGGCGCTGGCGATCGGCAGCGCCTCGGCGTTGCCGCACAACCAGCGCAACGCGCCGCTGTCGCCCTGGTCGAGGCCGCGGGCACGGCCGGCTTCGACCATACGGGCGTTGATGTCGCAGACAATGGCGCGGGCGTCGCTTGTGCGCGCCACAAAGCGCCGGGCGATATCGCCGGTGCCGCCGGCGACATCAAGCAGCAGTTGACCCGGCCGCGGCGCCAGCCGGTCGATCAGCTGCGCCTTCCACAGCCGATGGATGCCGCCCGACATCAAATCGTTCATCAGGTCGTAGCGTCCAGCGACACGCGCGAAAACGTCGTGCACCAGCCGCGTGTGTGCATGCGCCGACACCCGGCGATAGCCGAAATCCGCTGTCTCTTTTGCCGCCATCTTGGCACCATAGCCGCCGCCCTCCCGCGAGACCAGCCCATGCCCGAATTGCCGGAAGTCGAAACCATCGTGCGCGGGCTCAAGGCGCGCATCGACGGCAAGCGGCTGCTGCGCCTGACGCTGCATCGCCCGGACCTGCGACGGGCGATCCCCAAGGGCCTGGCGGCCAAGGTTGAAGGCCAGCGCGTCGACCACGTCGATCGGCGCGCGAAATACATCCTGCTGCGTCTTGCGGATGGCGGCGTCTTGATCGTGCATCTCGGCATGTCGGGACGACTGACATTGGGTGACGCGACACGGCCGTCGCCGCTACAGCGTCACGATCACGCGGCGATGCTCTTCGAGGACGGAATCGAGGTGCGGTTCAACGATCCGCGTCGGTTCGGCCTGATCGATTATGCCCGTGACGACACGCTGCCGCGTAACGAGCTCTTTCGTCATCTCGGGCCCGAACCGCTCGGTCCCGAATTCGACGGCGCGCTTCTGGCCCGATTGCTCGCCGGCAAGCAGACGCCGATCAAATCGGCGCTGCTCGACCAGCGCGTCGTCGTCGGTATCGGCAACATCTATGCATGCGAAAGCCTCTATTGGGCGGGCCTGTCGCCGAAACGCTTGGCGCGAACCGTGCAAGGCGAACGCGCCGTGCGCCTCGCCGCCGCGATCAAACGCGTGCTCAACCATGCGATCTCGGTCGGCGGCTCGAGCCTGCGCGATTACGTCAGCGCATCGGGCGAGCTCGGCAATTTTCAGCACCACTTCGCCGTCTACGATCGCGAAGGCGAACGCTGTCCGGGTTGCGATTGCCGCACCCACATCAAGCGCATCGTCCAATCGGGTCGTTCGACATTTTACTGTGCCAAGCGGCAGCGTTGAGTCTACCCTGCGATCAATGCGGCGACTGCTTCTCGTGCTCGTGCTGATGGCCGCGCCGTTGGCGGCGCATGCCGATGGATTCGTACCGGGCACCGAGGACTTGCCGCTGATGGCGGGCCTTGAATCGGTCGCCGGCTCGGCGGTGGTGTTCGACAAGCCCGAAGGCCGCATCGTCGAAAGCACGGCGCACGGCAAGCTGTCGCGCTATGCGGTGACGCGCTTCTACGCGCAGACGCTGCCGCAATTGGGCTGGAAGCACGTGCCGGGCACGCCGGCCACCTGGACGCGCGCCGGCGAGCGGCTGCGCCTCGATTTCCGCGGCTCCGACGGCGACCTGAGCGTCGGTTTCATGCTTGCGCCGCAATGAGCAACGGAGGCTTCCATGCGCTACGAGAACATCCTCGTCGAGACCCGTGGCGCCGTCGGGCTGATCACCCTGAACCGGCCGCAGGCGCTCAATGCCTTATGCGACGCCCTGATTCGCGAGCTTGGCCAGGCGCTTGACGCGTTCGAGGCCGACGATGCCATCGGCGCCGTCGTGCTCACCGGCAGCGATAAGGCCTTTGCCGCCGGTGCCGACATCAAGGAGATGCAGAGCCGCTCGTTCGCCGACGTCTATCTCGGCGATTTCGTCAAAAGCTGGGAGCGGGTCACGCTCTGCCGCAAGCCGGTGATCGCCGCGGTCGCGGGCTACGCCCTCGGCGGCGGGTGCGAGCTCGCGATGATGTGCGACACCATCGTCTGCGCCGATTCCGCCAAGTTCGGTCAGCCCGAAATCACCCTCGGCATCACGCCCGGCGCCGGCGGCACCCAGCGACTGACGCGTTTCGTCGGCAAGGCCAAGGCGATGGACATGATTCTGACCGGCCGCATGATGGACGCCGCCGAAGCCGAGCGCTCCGGCCTCGTGTCGCGTGTCGTACCGGCGGCAAAACTCGTCGACGAGGCGGTGAAAATGGCAACGCAGATCGCCGCGCTGTCGCGGCCGGCGGTTTTGATGGCGAAAGAGATGATCAATCGCGCGTACGAGACGACACTCGCCGAAGGCGTGCGCTTCGAGCGCCGACTTTTTCACGCGCTGTTCGCGACCGCGGATCAGAAAGAGGGCATGTTGGCATTCATTGAAAAACGCAAGCCAAATTTTCGCAATCGCTGAACGCCGTCGCCGCACGCGCCTTGACGCATCGCCTGCACGACGGCTATAAGCGCCGCTTCTCTACAATCCGGCTCACGTCTCGAGCGAAAGCACAGGTCAGCGATGGCGACCCATAAATCCGCGGAAAAAAGAATTCGGCAAACCACCCGCCGTACGGCGGTCAATCGCATCCGTGCGAGCCGTATGCGCAGCGCCGTGAAGGCGGTCGAGGCGGCGATCGTCGCCGGCGACAAGAAAGCGGCGCGCGCGGCGTTCGTTTTGGCGCAGCCCGAGCTGCAACGCGGCGCCAGATACGGCGTGATCACGTCGAGCGCGGCCGCCCGCAAGACGTCGCGCCTCTCCGCGCGCATCAAATCGCTCAAAGGTTGATCGTCGTGACCGTTCTGCCGCATGCGAAAATAATTTTTTGCGTTCGCATGTCGGCCGTATTGCCTTTCTGTGTCGGCCTTCGGTAGAGTTTGTTTGCGCCGTCGCAGTGAAAGGTGTTTTGGGGACCATCGCACCATGATGTCGGGCGTAGCGCTTCCGAAAGAACGGAAAAATCCGGGCGGCATCACGGCGATCAATTCGTCGGCTTCGTGTTTCGAATTCAAGGCTTCGGCTAAAGCGTAGCGCCGGAAGAGAAACAGGGGCTCTTCCGATAAGGGCGCCTGTTTGGCTTCTTGAGGTTCCTTGGGGGGCGTGGTGACGGATCATACGGAAGCGTCGGCGCCGGCTTCGGCTGCCTTGACGCCACAGGATGTGAAGACGCGGGCATCCGCCGGCCTGACCCTCCGGGTGCGGGCATGACGGAGCCGGCCAGCCGCAAAAGCGACATCCAGTCGCAGTGGGCGCGCGTGCGCGGACGCTTGCGCGATGAGTGCGGCGATGCTGCCTATCGTGCCTGGCTCAAGTCGATGACGCTTTATGGTGTCGACGAGGGCCGGGTGCGGATCGGCGTGCCCACCCGGTTCCTGCGCGATTGGGTCAGCCAACATTACTCAGATCGCATCCGCGCCTTGTGGAACGACGAGGACGACGCCATCGCGGCGGTCGAGATCCTGGTCACCGGCCGGACGGTGGCTCAGCCGGCCGAGGCCGAGCCGGCGCCGCTGGCTGGCGACGGCGCCGAACCGTCCGCCGCCACCGAGGAAAAGGACATCAGCGCGCCCCTCGACCCGCGCTTCACTTTCGAGAATTTCGTCGTCGGCAAGCCCAACGAGCTCGCCCATGCCGCCGCCCGCCGGGTCGCCGAGGCCCAGGTTGGGGTGCGCTCCGGCGGCAATCCGCAGCTGCCGTTCAACCCGCTTTTCCTTTATGGCGGCGTCGGACTGGGCAAGACCCACCTGATGCATGCGATCGCTTGGCATATCCGCACGCGAGCGCCGCACCGCAAAGTCATTTATCTCTCGGCCGAGAAGTTCATGTTCCAGTTCGTCCGGGCGATCCGCTTCAAGGACACGATGGCGTTCAAGGAGCAGTTCCGTTCGGTCGACGTGTTGATGATCGACGACGTTCAGTTCATCGGCGGCCGTGACGCCACGCAGGAAGAATTCTTCCATACTTTCAATGCGTTAGTTGACCAGAACCGGCAGATCGTGATCTCGGCGGACAAGTCGCCGTCCGATCTCGAAGGCATCGAGGAACGCGTCAAGTCGCGGCTCGGCTGGGGCCTGGTGGCCGATATCCATCCGACGACGTACGAGCTCCGCCTCGGCATTTTGCAGGCCAAGGCCGAGACGACGCAGCTGCCGGTGCCCGGTAAGGTCTTGGAATTCCTTGCGCATAAGATCACGTCCAACGTCCGCGAGCTGGAAGGCGCGTTGCATCGGATCAGCGCCCACACGCAGTTGACCGGCGGCACGGTGACGCTCGAAGGCGCGCAAGAGGTGCTGCACGATCTGCTGCGCGCCAACGACCGGCGCGTGACCATCGACGAAATTCAAAAGCGCGTCGCCGAGCACTACAACATTCGGCTCGCCGATATGCATTCCGCCCGCCGCGCCCGCGCCGTTGCCCGGCCACGCCAGGTCGCGATGTATCTCTGCAAGCAGCTGACGCCGCGCTCGCTGCCGGAGATCGGCCGCAAATTCGGCGGTCGCGATCACACCACGGTGATGCACGCGGTGCGCAAGATCGAGGAATTGAAGGCCGCCGACACGACTTTGGCGGAGGACATCGAGCTGCTCCGTCGCATGCTCGAAAACTGAACCGTCAGCGGCCGCGCGCTCTTTCTATAAACGACTGATCTGTAAGGGTGAAATCGCGACTCGGTGGCGCGATTTCACGGCCCGCCGCGGTATACGGTCGGCACCCCCCTGTGCTATAGTTTTTTCCCGTTCGGCGGCCGGTTTCGGCGCGTGTTGCGGCGCGCACCAAGCCTCGGTCGTGGCGGGGTGTCGGATCGAAAAACGGTCCGGCGCGAGGGAAAGCCGCCACAACGGACGAACACCACCCCCCATGAAACTGACGATCGAACGCGCCGCTCTGCTCAAGGCATTGGGCCACGTGCAGAGCGTAGTCGAACGGCGCAACACCATTCCCATCCTGTCGAACGTGTTGCTGCGCGGGGCCGACGGCAAGTTGGCGCTGTCGGCGACCGACATGGACATTGAGATGATCTCGTCCGTTCCGGCGCAAGGCGTCAAAACCGGTGGCACCACCGTGCCGGCGCACACGCTTTACGACATCACGCGCAAGCTGCCCGAAGGCGCGCAAGTCGCGCTCGAAATCGGCGCCGACAAAGGCCAGATGACGCTCCGCTCCGGCCGCTCGACCTTCACCCTCGCCTGCCTGCCGGCCGAGGATTATCCGGTGATGTCGGGCAGCGACCTGGCGCACAATTTCACGATCTCGGCCGCCGACCTCAAGCGGCTGATCGACCGCACGCGGTTCGCGATCTCCACCGAAGAGACGCGCTACTACCTCAACGGCATCTATCTCCATGCCGCCAAAAGCAACGACGTCAATATGTTGCGCGCGGTGGCGACCGACGGCCATCGCCTGGCGCGGATGGAGTTGCCGCTGCCCGACGGCGCCGCCGGAATGCCCGGCGTGATCGTGCCGCGCAAGGCGGTCAACGAGTTGCGTAAACTCTTGGACGAGTTCGACCAGGACATCGCCGTGTCGCTGTCCGACATCAAGATCCGCTTCGGTTTCGGCGAGAGCACGGTGCTGACGTCGAAGCTGATCGACGGCACCTTCCCCGATTACGACCGTGTCATTCCGACGGGCAACGACAAGGTGCTTGAGGTCGAATGCAAGTCGTTCGCCGCCGCCGTCGACCGCGTGGCGACGATCTCGAGCGAGAAGAGCCGCGCGGTGAAGCTGGCAATCGAGCGCAACAGCCTGACGCTCTCGGCCACCAGCGCCGAAAACGGCACCGCGTCCGAGGAAATCGAGGTGCGTTACAGTGCCTCGCCGATCGAGATCGGGTTCAATTCGCGCTATCTCCTCGACATCACCGAGCAGATCGAGGGCGAAGGCGCCAAATTCGTCATGGCCGACGCCGCCTCGCCGACCGTGGTGCGCGACGCCACCGACGCCAGCGCGCTTTACGTCCTCATGCCGATGCGCGTTTAGGCGCGAGGCATGACGCCCGATCGGGTGGTTCCTTTC
>JAGWIH010000124.1 GCA_028866355.1 Alphaproteobacteria bacterium | reverse complement strand
CCAATGGCATGAGCGCGGCGAAAGTAGGGTGGTCTTGCGCCCGCGGCAATCGAGCGAACCCTTAGACCGGCAACTTTTATTACCTAAGCCGATCGTTGCGATTGCGGTAAGGAGCGCCGCGGCGCGAGACCGCGCTCCTCAATGTGGATACGCCAAGCCAGTAGCGCGGCGTTGAGGATCGAAAAAACCCACGCGATTTGCCAGGCGCCGAAGACGAGCGGCAACACGGCGATCTCGCCGGCGACGATCAGGTAATTGGGGTGGGTGACAAAGCGGTAGGGGCCACGCCGCACCAGCGGCACGGCGGGTACGGTGTAGACTCGCGCCGTCCAAAAGCGGCCGAGACTGGCGACAGTCCAAACCCGCAAAATCTGCAACGCGAGAAACAGGCCGAGCCAAATCCAGTTCACCACGGTGTTCCAGGGTACGAACGCAAGAAGCGCGAGCAGCCACGCGGCGTGCAGCGCGACGATCAAGGGGTAATGGCCGGCGCCGAGTTCGACCGCGCCGTGTTCCTTGAGCGCGCGCGCATTGCGTCCCGAGTAGGCAAGCTCGCCCAGCCGTGCCGCCGCGACCAGGCCGACGATGAGCGGCAGCGGGTTCACGCTTCGAGCACCAAGAAGCCGGCGGTGAATCCGGGACCCAACGCCGACAGCAACATACGGCCGCTGGCGCCCGCCTTGAGCGTGCGCTCGAGCACGAACAGCACCGTCGCGGCCGACATGTTGCCGCAATCGCGCAGCACGGCGCGCGCGTGATCGAGCGCGCCGGCGGCAAGCGCGAATGCTTCCTCGATTGCGCTCAGGACTTTGACGCCGCCGGGATGGCAGACGACATGATCGATTCCGTCGAGGGTGAGACCATGGCGGGCAAGGAATGTCGTCGCGGCGGCGTGCAACTCGCTGCGCACCAGTGCGGGAATATCGCGCGAGAAGATCGCCTTGAGACCGTCCTCCATCACATCCCAGCCCATGACGCCGAGCGAGTCCGGCCAGGTATGCTCGCCCGCGGCGCCGAGAACCGGTCCGTCGCCGCCGGTTGAAACAATGCCGGCGGCGGCGCCGTCGCCGAACAACGCAGTTGCGACGACGTTGCTTTTCGAGTTGTCGCCGCGGCGGAAGCAGAGCGCGCACAGTTCGACGACCAGAAACAAGACGTTGCTGCCGGGCCGCGCGCGGGCCAGATCGGCGGCGCGCGCCAAACCGGCGACGCCGCCGGCGCAACCCAAGCCAAACACCGGCAGCCGCGTGACGTCGGCGCGCAGTCCAAGACGGTTCAGCAATCGGGCGTCGAGACTGGGCGTGGCGATGCCGGTGGTCGAGATCGTCACGACTGCATCGATCTGGCACGCCGCAAGGCCGGCGTGCCCGAGTGCAGTGCGCGCGGCGCGTTCCAGCAGTCGCACCGCATGCTCGAGATAAAGCTCGTTGCGCTCGGCCCAGCCGTGGGACCGGTCGTACCATTCAACCGGCACACAGGAATACCGAGTGTCGATGCCGGCGTTGGCGAAGACCGGCATCAACCGGTCGAGGTCGAGCGCGGCGGCGCCGGAGAAATAACCGCGGGCGCGGCGCTCGATATCGGCTTGCTGCAAAGTGTAAGGCGGCAGCGCGGTCGACAAGGCAAGCAGGCGGGGTGCGTTCATCACTGGCGGTAGCCTCCTTGCGCCGTTACAGTGTCGGCCATCTGGCCGGTGCACAATAGGGCTGCCGGTGCGGATTTTCGATCACATGTTCGCGCGTATCATTCGCTAGCCTGAACGAACAGGGACGAGACAACAAATGGTCGGTAAAAGTCCGCCACCGAACGGCGCCGCCCAGGATCAAGGCAACGAGAAGGGTAACCGCATCGGCGAGCGCCTGCGTGCGTATTTTCTGGCCGGCATTCTGGTTACCGGGCCGATCGCGTTCACGCTGTGGATCACCTGGAGCATTATCGATTTCATCGACCGAGCGGTTTCCCACCTGGTGCCCACCGGTTACAACCCCGGCACGTACTTTCCGTTCAATATTCCGGGCTTCGGCCTGGTCGTGGCGATCGTCGCGCTCACTTTGATCGGCTGGATGACGGCGGGTTATGCCGGCCGGCTGTTCTTGCGCCTGTCCGACCGGATCATGAAACGCATGCCGGTCGTGCGCGGCATCTATGGCGCCTTCAAACAGATTTTCGAAACCGTTTTGGCCAAGCGCTCGCACACGTTCCGCGAAGTCGTTCTCGTTGAATGGCCGCGCCGCGGCATGTGGACGGTGGCCTTTATCACCGCCCACGGCGAAGGCGAGATCAAGTCCGCCGTCGCAGCGGAGACAATCGGTCTCTACGTGCCGACGACTCCGAACCCGACGTCGGGATATCTGGTGTATGTTCCGCGCGAGGAGATCGTGCCGCTGGCGATGTCGGTCGAGGACGGAATTAAGCTGGTGATTTCCGGCGGCATCATCACGCCGGAAACCGCCGATACGTCGGTGGCTGGCACGGTCCAGGAAATCGTCGCGCAGAAATAGCGGCGCGCGCTTAGCCGGCGCGGAGATAACGGACCGCGGCGTCCCGCGCGAACAGATAAAGCAACGTGCGTAAGGCCGTGCCGCGCGGGCTTTCGAGTTCGGCGTCGCGGGTCAATGCCAAGCGCGCCTCTTCGCGCGCGATTGGAATGAGATCGGCGTGCGCGGCGAGATCGGCAAGCCTAAATTGTTCGAAACCGCTTTGGCGTGTGCCGAGCACTTCGCCGGCGCCGCGAAGCCGTAAATCCTCCTCGGCGATCCGGAAACCGTCGTCGCTTTCGCGCAGGATTGTCAGCCGTTGCCTGGCGGTCTCGCTCAACGGCGACGCGTATAGCAGCACGCAGGAGGCGGGCTGATCGCCGCGACCGATACGGCCGCGCAATTGGTGAAGCTGGGCCAGGCCGAAACGCTCGGCATGCTCGATCACCATGACGGTGGCATCGGTGACGTCGACGCCGACCTCGATCACCGTCGTCGCCACCAACAGGTCGATGCCTCCGGATGTGAATGCGGCCATCGTGCGGTCGCGCTCCGGACCTTTCATCCGTCCGTGGACAAGACCGACGCGATTGCCAAAGATCTGAAACAGCTCGGAAAAGCGCGCTTCGGCGGCTTGCAAATCGCTGTCTTCGGAGTCTTCGATCAGCGGACAGATCCAGTAGATCTTGGCGCGTTTTGTCAGCGCCCGGCGAATGGCGGCAATAACCTCGTCGAGCCGTTCGACCGGCACTGCGCTTGTTGTGGTCTTTGCGCGATTGGCGGGTTTCTCGTCGAGCCGCGATGAATCGAGATCGCCATAGGCGGTCATCTCCAGCGTGCGCGGGATCGGCGTCGCCGTCATCACCAGGATATCGACGGCGGCGCCTTTGCCGGCGAGCTGGACGCGCTGTTCGACGCCGAAACGATGCTGTTCGTCGATCACCGCCAATGCCAGATCCTTGAAGGCGACGTCGTCCTGGAACAGCGCATGGGTGCCGACAGCAATCTGTATTTCGCCGACGGCCAGGCGTTCGAGGAATTCGGTTCGCGTCCGGCCTTTCTCGCGGCCGGTGAGCAGCGCAACCGTGATGCCGGAAGTTTTCGTCAGCGCGGTCAACGTGGCGAAGTGCTGGCGCGCCAAGATTTCGGTGGGCGCCATCAGCGCGGCCTGGCCGCCGACTTCGACCGCGTCGCACATGGCCAGCAGCGCCACCACGGTCTTGCCGCTGCCGACGTCGCCTTGCAGCAATCGGTTCATCCGCAACGGCTGGGCCAGATCGGCGGCGATTTCGCCGAGTGCGCGGCGTTGCGCGCCGGTAAGCGCGAAGGGCAGGGCGCGCTCGACCCGCTGGCGCAAATCGCCCTTGGCGGCGATCGAACGGCCGGCGCGCTTGCGCGCGCGCGCGCGCAACAGCGCAATGGTCAGTTGGTTCGCCAGCAACTCATCATAAGCAAGGCGCTCGCGCGCCGGATGGGTCGGCAGCAAATCTTCGGGCCGCGCCGGCGCATGCACGGCCGCGATCGCCCCGCGCCACACCGGCCACCCACGCCGCTTGACCAGCTCGGCGTCACTCCATTCGTCGAGCTGCGGCGCACGCGTCAGCGCCGCTTCGATTGCCTTGTGCACGATGCGCAGCGTCAAACCGGCGGTCAGCCGGTACACCGGCTCGATCAGCTTCATGGTGTCGAGCCCGGCCGGATCGAGGATGTAATCCGGATGCGTCATCTGCGTCTGGTTGTTGAATCGTTCGACCTTGCCGCTGACGATACGGCTCGCACCGACGGGCAATTGCCGCTCCAGCCAGTCGCCTTTGACGTGAAAGAAGACCAGGAACAGCACGCCGGTTGCGTCGCGGCAGCGCACGCGATAGGGCTGGCGCGGGTTATGCGGCTTCTGGTGCTGTTCGACGGTGACGGTCAGTGTCGCGATGCGGCCTTCGGGCGCGTCGGCGACCTTGGGACGGAAGCTGCGATCGACCAGATCGACCGGCAAGTGCCACAGCAGGTCGGCGACATGCGGTCCGCATAATTTCTCGAACAGCTTGCCGAGGCGCGGTCCGACGCCCTTGAGATCGGTGACCCCGGCAAAGAGCGGATTGAGGATTGTGGGCCGCACCGCTTGCCGCCGGAAAGCGCCTCAGACCTTGAGCTTCAACAGCCGCCGGGCGTTGCCGTTGAGCAACTTCTCCTTGTCCGCGGCCGACAGATTCAGCTCCTCGAGCGCCCACTTGGTGCCGGGCGGATTGGGCACAAACGGATAGTCGATCGAGAACATGATGCGGTCGAGCCCGATCTCCTTGATGCAGAAGTCGAGCGCATTGTTGGAGAAGAAGCCGCTGGTGGTGATCCAGAAGTTGCGCTTGAACTTCTCGGCGAATCCCTCGGCGTGCTTGCCGTCACGCGACAGCGCCATGTTGATGCGCCACAGGAAGAACGGGAGCCCTTCACCAAGGTGTCCGAGGATGAGCTTCACCCTGGGATAGGCGTCGAGTACGCCCGAAAGCACGAGACGGATCCCGAGGGTCGCAGTCTCGATGGTGAAGCCCCAGGCGGCATTCGCCAACGCCGGGTGCTTCGGCAAGTAGTCCTTGAGGTACGCGTCGATGACGTGTTGGTGCGGTTTGGCCGGGTGGAAATAGAGCGGAACGTCCAGCGCCTGCGCGCGCTCGAAGACCGGCCAGAAGCGTTTGTCGTCGAAGAACACGCCCGCCGACAGTCCATGCAGCATGGCGCCGACGAAGCCGAGCTTGGTGACACAGCGTTCCAATTCGTCGGCCGCATGCTTCGCATCGGTCGTGGTCGGCAGCGCCGCGAGGGCGCCGAAGCGCTTGGGATGCGCCTTGACCACGTCGGCCAGCCGGTCATTGACGCCCCGCGTCAGCTGAAGCGCGGAATCCGCCGGCAAGCGCTGGGTCGCCGGCGCGCCGAGCGACAGCACTTGGTAGTCGACGCCGGCCGCGTCCATTTCCTTGAGGCGCAGATCGCCGAGATCATCGAGGCGCTTCACCAGCTCGGGATTGACCCGGCCCTCGAAGCCGGCGACCGCAACGATCTGCGGGTCGTGGTAATGCTCCTCGAGCGCGACGATGTACGGCTTGGCGGCCATGCGCGTCCTCCCTGCGGTCGCTTTCTAACAGGCGAGCCATCACCTGTCATCCCGGCGCCGCATAGGCCGATGCGTCTTTGGTGCTTGCAAGCGGCGGCGTTCGCGGCAATATCGCCGCCGAGATAGCCCCGCTATGGCATTGGAAGAAGACGGGGTGGAGAAGCAGCGCAAGCGGCTGCTCTACCAAAGCCGCCACCGCGGCACCAAGGAAAGCGACCTGTTCCTGGGCGCTTTCGCGGATACCTATTTGCCGAATTTCAGCCCAACCGATCTGGCGGAATACGAGTCCATCCTCGCCGAGGACGACGACACGCTGTTTGACTGGATCTATGGCCGCGTCAAGCCGACACGCGACGGCACGGTGATGCGACTGCTGCTCGCCTTCCGGTTCCGGCCATGAGCGCGCTCGACACCTTCTTCGCGGCGCCGCCGCGCGACGAGCGCCTCGTGCTTGCCAACGCGCCCGAAGGCCACGACGCCTTTGTCCTCGGCAGCATTGTCGCCCGCACGGGTCGCACGCTGATCCATGTCGGCCGCGACGATGGACGTATGGCGCGCATGCGCGCGGCGTTGGGCTTCTTCCATCCTGAGATCGAAGTGCGGACGTTCCCCGCCTGGGATTGTCTGCCCTACGACCGCGTCTCACCCAATCCCGAGATCGTGTCGCGGCGCATTGCGGTGCTGGCCGAGCTTGCACATGGCGCGTCCGGCCCGCGCGTCGTTCTGACGACCATCAATGCCGTCATCCAGCGCGTGCCGCCGCGCAAGCTCTTTGCCGAGCGCACGCTGATCCTGGATCGCGGCGCCGATTTGCCGCTCGACCGGCTCAAGACCTTTCTCGAACGCAACGGCTACAATCGCGCCGAGACCGTGCGCGAAGCGGGCGAGTATGCCGTGCGCGGCGGCCTGGTCGATCTCTATCCGTCGGGCGCACCGGCACCGCTGCGGCTGGATTTCTTCGGCGACCGGCTCGAAGCGATCCGCTCGTTCGATCCGCTGAGTCAGCGCAGCGCCGGCGCGCTCGAACGCGCCGAACTCAAGCCGATGAGCGAAGTGCTGCTTGACCAGTCGGTGATCGAGCGTTTCCGCTCGCGTTATCGCGACGTGTTCGGCGCCGGCGTGCAGAACGATCCGCTCTATGAATCGGTGAGCGCCGGCCGGCGGCATGCCGGCATGGAGCATTT
>JAGWIH010000123.1 GCA_028866355.1 Alphaproteobacteria bacterium | reverse complement strand
CGAAACAGCTGGCCGATCCCGCCATCGCCGAGGCGAACAAGATTCTCCGCGCCTGCGTCCATTGCGGATTCTGCAACGCGACCTGTCCGACCTATGTGCTGCTCGGCGACGAACTCGATGGGCCGCGCGGCCGCATCTATCTCATCAAGGACATGCTCGAGAACCAGCGACCGGCCACCCGCCAAGTCGCGACCCATCTCGATCGCTGTCTGTCGTGTCTCGCCTGCATGACGACCTGTCCCTCCGGCGTCCACTACATGCACCTGATCGACGAGGGGCGCCGTCACGTCGAGAAGACTTATCGTCGGCCGGTTGTCGAGCGTCTGCTGCGTGGCATTCTCGCCGCGACCATGCCGCATGTCGGCCGCTTCCGTTCGACGATGCGCCTGGCGCGGTTCGTCAAGCCGGTTCTGCGGGCGTTACCCGGCCGTTTTGGTGCGATGGGTAGGCTGTTGCCAGCGCGACTGCCGGCGGCGGGCATGACCGAGCGCGCGCGAATCTTTCCCGCGGCCGGTCCACGCCGCATGCGTGTCGCGCTTTTGGCTGGCTGCGTCCAGCAAGTGCTCGATCCCGCGATCAACGACGCGACCGTACGGCTGCTGACGCGTCACGGCTGCGAGGTCGTGATTACCGCCGGCGCCGGCTGTTGCGGTTCGTTGACGCACCATATGGGCCACGACGCGGGCGATTATGCGCGCGCCAACATCGATGCCTGGACGCGCGAGCTTGAAGGCGCGGGCCTCGACGCGATCGTGGTCAATGCGTCGGGTTGCGGCACGACGGTCAAGGATTACGGCTTCATGCTGCGGACCGATCCGGCCTACGCCGCCGGGGCCGCCCGAATTTCCACCCTTGCCAAGGACATCAGCGAGGTCGCTGCGATGTTGGCGCTGACGCCGAATCCCGCCATCACCGGCCGCCGCGTCGTCTATCACTCGGCATGCTCGCTGCAACACGGACAGCGCATTCACGCACAGCCCGCGGCGCTATTGGCCAAGGTGGGTTTCACCGTGCTCGATCCGCCGGAGGCGCATTTGTGCTGCGGCTCGGCCGGCACCTATAACCTGATGCAGCCGAAGATCGCGGACCAGTTACGCCGGCGCAAAGTCGCCAACCTCGAAAGCACCCGGCCCGAGATCGTCGCCGCCGGCAATATCGGCTGCATCGCCCAGATCGCGTCGGGGACTGACGTGCCGGTCGTCCACACGGTCGAATTGCTCGATTGGGCGACCGGCGGACCGAAGCCGCCGTCAATCGCCTAACGTCTCCAGAGCCGCGGCACGACAACCGAGATCAAAAGCGCCACCGCGCCGATCGCAACCGGCAGGATCCAGTCGGTCCGACCACCCGCGATGCGGCCGCCAGCCGCAGCCAGGTCAACGTAAGCGATCGTCATCGGCAGCTGGCCGAGGAATGAGCCGACCATATAAGGGCCGAGACCGATGCGCGTCAGGCCGAGCGCATAGTTCGACAGGCTGTGCGGAATGACCGGAATCAGACGGAGCGCCATCACCGCGCGCCAGCCGCCGCTCTCGGCTTTGAGCAGCACGGGGCCGACGCGCGGCAGGCTCTCGAGATCGAGCCAGCCGCTGTTGATGTAGCGCGCGACCAGGAAGCCGATGACCGAGCCGAGCGTGGCGCCGACCGCCGCCCAAAAAACCCCCCACCAGGCGCCGAACAGCAACGCGGCTGCGACCGCGAGCAATGCGCGTGGAACAAACAGCAAGCTCGCGACGATTTGCGCTCCGAGGAAGATCAGCGGCGCCGCCGGATGGCCCGCGATCGCGTTGCGGATTGCCACTGGATCGAGCGCCGCGCGCTCATGCCAGGCCGCCGCCAAGCCGACGACAATCATCAATACCCACAGCACGCGACCGACCATCCGGACGCGTTGGAGCGGCGGCGCCGTGTCCGGGAGATCGCCGCGGCTCATTCTTCGCTGACTTCGGGATTGACGGCGCGCCGCTTTAGCCAAAGCACGCCGATCAGATCGACGATGCCGACCCAGAGCCGGTCGAGCACTTTGTAGTTCGAAACGCCGCCGCCGCGCGCCCGATGGTTGACGGCAATCGACTGCACCTTGCCGCCCTGGCGCAGCGCCAGCGCCGGCAGGAAGCGGTGGTTGTGATCGAAGAACGGCAGGTCGAGGTACAACGCGCGCGGAAACAGCTTCAAGCCGCACCCGGTGTCCGGCGTGCCGTCTTCCAACAGACCCGCGCGGATGCGGTTGGCGATGCGCGATGCCAGCCGCTTAACGGCCGTGTCGCGGCGCTTCTGGCGCATGCCGGCGATCATCAGCGACGCGGCCGGCGTCGCCCGCACCAATTCCCACAGCCGCGGAATGTCCGCCGGATCGTTCTGTCCATCGCCGTCGAGCGTGGCGATCCAGCGCGTTCGCGCCGCCTTGACGCCTGAGCGGATGGCGGCGCTCTGGCCCGAACGCCGGGCATGCCGCAGCACGCGCAGGCGCGTGAACTCGGCTTTGACGCCGCGCAGGATTGCCACCGTGTTGTCGGTGCTGCCGTCGTCGACGACGATCACTTCATAGTCGAGCCGGCCTTCGAGCGCGGCGCGAATCTCCCGCACCAGCGGCCCGATATTCGCCGCCTCGTTGCGGACGGGGATGACGATCGAAAGGTCCATGGATGGTTAACCGCCGGGCGGCGACGGGATGTAGCACAGGTCGCACGGTTCGGGCCATGGAAACAGGGATGTTTCGGCCATCGGCACCGTATTATTCCTATCATGGCTGCGTCTGCCGCGTTCGAAGCCGTCGTCGCCGCCACGCGCTTCGGCTACGCGGCGCGCGGCGACGAACTGAGCGCGATTGCCGCGGATCCGCGCGGCTGGGTCACGCGCCAGATCGATCAGCCGGTCCAGCCCCCGTTCCCAGCCGCCTTGCCGCCGTCGCAGCGCATGGTGGCGGCGCTGCTGCAAATGCGGCGCGACAAGCAGCAGACGGACCGGAAAGCCTTCAACGATCAGGTCCGCGATGTCTACCTCGCGGAGCTCACGGCCCGCACCAACGCCGCCGTGTCGAGTCCGACGCCGGTGATCGAGCGCCTGGTGCATTTCTGGAGCAATCATTTCACGGTTTCCGGTTTTCGCCCGTTCGTGCGCGGTTTTGCGTTCGCCTTCGAGCGCGAAGCGATCCGGCCGCACGTCACCGGCCGGTTCGTCGACATGTTGTTGGCGGCAGAACGGCATCCGGCGATGCTGCTCTATCTCGACAATGCGCTGTCGATCGGACCCGACTCGTTCGTCGGTCAACGGCGCGACAAAGGCATCAACGAGAATTTTGGCCGTGAGATGCTCGAGCTGCATACGCTCGGCGTCGATGGCGGCTATACCCAGGCGGATGTCATCGCGCTCGCGCGCATCCTGACCGGCTGGTCGGTGGCGCGGCTCAACGACGCCGAACCAGGCACGTTCAAGTTCTATCCGCAGATCCATGAGCCGGGCCCGAAACAGCTGCTCGGCAAGGTCTACGCCGAGGCGGGCGAGCAGGAAGGCATCGCCGCGCTTCGCGACCTGGCGAACCATCCTGCGACGGCGCACCACATCGCCTTCAAGTTGGCGCAGCATTTTGTCGCCGACGCGCCGCCGCGCGCCGCGGTCGATCAGATCGCGAAGGTCTTCCGCAACACGGGCGGCAATTTTGCGGCCGTGAGCAAGGCGGTGGTCGCGTTGGAAGCAGCTTGGTCGAAGCCATTCGGCAAGATGCGAACGCCCGGCGACATGGTGACCGCCGCCTGCCGCGCTGCGAACTTCACGCCGCCCGCGCCATTCCTGGCTGGCGGCCTGCGCACGCTCAACCAAATGCCGTTTTACGCGCCGTCGCCGGCCGGCTGGCCGGACGACGCCGCGTCCTGGATTTCGCCCGAGGCGGTGCTGCGTCGTGCTGAATGGTGCGAGACCTTCGCTAATCGTGTTCCCGGTCCGTCCGATCCGATCGTGCTGGCGAACGCGACGCTCGGCGAGGCACTGCCCGCCGATACATTGCAAGCAATCCGGCGCGCACCGTCGCGCCGTGCGGGCGTCGCGTTGCTGCTGGCGGCTCCCGAATTCCAGAGGCGCTGAAACCCATGGTCTGTTGCCATTCGTCGCGTCGTCAATTTCTCGGACTGGTCGCCGGCGGAGCGGGTGTCTTCACGCTTGCGTCGCTGCCGGGGGCGGTCTTCGCCGCCGTGCCGGGCGACCGCCGTTTCGTTGTCGTGCTATTGCGCGGCGCGCTTGATGGCATGGCGGCCGTCGCGCCGGTCGGCGACCCGCTCTATCAGGAAAAGCGCGGTGCCATCGCGCTCAAGCCACCCGGTGGTTCCGGCGGCACCATCGCACTCGACCGGTTCTTTGCGTTGCATCCGGCGCTCGGCGCACTCGAGCCGTATTACCGCAGCGGCGAGTTGCTTTTCGTCCATGCGGCCGGCAACGGCTATCACACGCGCTCGCATTTCGACGCCCAGGACCTGATGGAAACCGGCCTAGCGGTCAAACAAGGCGAAAGCGACGGCTGGCTCAACCGCGCGATCGTGCTCCTGCAGGGCGGCGACAAGGCGCGGCTCGGTTTGGCTGTCGGCGGTGCCGTGCCGCTGATCCTGCGCGGCAAGGCACAAGTGGCGAGCTGGGAGCCGCAAGGCGTCGGCGCCATCGACAACGATCTGATCGGCACGCTCGGGCGGATCTATGCACGGGATCCGCTGTTGGGCCCGGCGCTTGCCGAAGGCATCAAGGCACAGGCGTTCTCGAGTGCGGTGCTCGGTGACGACACCATGGCCAAAGGCGGCATGGGCTTCGGTCCGAAGGCATTCGCCGCGCTCGCCCAAGCCGCCGGTAAGCTGATTGCCGCGCCGCGGGGCCCGCGCATTGCGGCGCTCGACATGGGCGGTTGGGACACGCACGTCAATCAGGGCGCCGAAACCGGCCGTTTGGCCCAGAACATGGAAGGTTTCGCCGCCGGCCTCGATGCGTTGGCCAAGGCCATGGGTCCGGCGTGGCACCAGACGGTCGTTGTCGCGGTCACCGAATTCGGCCGCACCGTCGCGGTCAACGGCAACAACGGCACCGATCACGGCACGGCGTCAGTGGTCTTTGTCATGGGCGGCGCCGTGAAGGGCGGACGCGTCGCCGGCGATTGGCCGGGGCTGGCACAGTTACAGGACAATCGCGACCTGCGCATGACCACCGATGCGCGCGCGGTGATGAAAGCCGTGCTGCGCGACCATTTCGGCCTCGCGCGTAATGCGCTCGATACGAAGGTGTTCCCGGACACCGCCGGGATCAAACCATTCGACGGATTGCTGCGCGCCTGATCAGCCGTCGATCCAGGCGATCCGCAGCACATTGGTTGCGCCCGGGGTGCCGAACGGCACGCCGGCGGTGATCACCACCCGTTCGCCTTTCTCGGCAAAGCCTTCGCCCCGCGCGGTCTGAGTCGCTTTCTGCACCATGTCGGTGAAGTTGTTGACGTCCGCCGTGTGGACGCAGTGCAAGCCCCACGTAATCGCCAGCCGGCGCGCGGTCGATAGGTTCGATGTGAGCGCGATCACCGGCACGTCCGGACGTTCGCGCGCAGCGCGCAACGCGGTCGCGCCCGACGTCGTATAGGACATGATCGCGGCGGCGCCGATCGTGTGCGCCACCATTCCGGCGGCGGCGCTGATCGCATCGGAGGGCGTGTGCTCGCTGGTCGCTGCGGAAGCGTGCAGCGACGAGAAATAGGCCGGATCGGCCTGCACGCGGCGGATGATGCGGTCCATCATCTTGACCGCTTCGACGGGATACTCGCCGGAGGCACTTTCCGCCGACAGCATCACCGCGTCGGCGCCCTCGTACACGGCGGTCGCGACATCCGAGGCCTCGGCGCGCGTCGGCACCGGCACCCGCATCATCGATTCGAGCATCTGCGTGGCGACGACGACCGGCTTGCCCGCGGCGCGACAAGCGCCGACGATCCGGCGTTGGAGCGGCGGCACGTCCTCCGGCGGCATTTCGACACCGAGATCGCCGCGCGCCACCATCACGGCGTCGCTCAGCTCGATGATCTCGGTGAGCTTGGTGATCGCCGCCGGCTTCTCGAGCTTTATCAGTACGCCGGCGCGATTGCCGATCAGTTTGCGCGCCTCGGCCACGTCTTCGGGCCGCTGCACGAAGGACAGGGCGATCCAATCGGCGCCCATGTCCAGCGCGAAAGCCATATCGGCGCGATCCTTGGCGGTGAGCGGCGACAGCGGCAACACCGCATTCGGCACGTTGACGCCCTTGCGGTCGGACAGATTGCCGCCGTTGATCACGCGGGTCTGCGCGAAATCCTTGTCGCACTTCTCGACCCGCAGCCGGATATTCCCATCGTCGAGCAGTAAGTCGGTTTCGGGCGTAAGCGCCGCGAAAACCTCGGGGTGCGGCAGGCTGGCGCGTTGCGCGTCGCCCGGCGCCTTGTCGAGATCGAGCCGAAATGCCGCGCCATCGGCCAAACGCACGCGGCCGCCCGCAAACGTGCCGACGCGCAGCTTCGGTCCTTGCAGGTCGGCCATGATGCCGATCGGCCGGCCGGTGGTTTTTTCCAGCGCGCGCACGGTATCAAGGCGCGCCTTGTGATCGGATTGGGTGCCGTGGCTGAAATTCAGACGAAAGACGTCGACGCCGGCCTCGAACAGCGCGGCGATCTTTTCCGGCGTGGCGGTCGCGGGTCCCAGCGTGGCGACTATTTTTGTTGAACGTCGGCGTCGCATCTCAGCTTTCCCTTAGCACCAGAATGGCGCGGAAGTCGTTGACATTCGTCTG
>JAGWIH010000122.1 GCA_028866355.1 Alphaproteobacteria bacterium | reverse complement strand
CTACCAAACACGCCACCAGCGGAGAGGCCCTGCAAAATTCGAGCGACGACGATGAGCGACGGCGCAGCGATGCCAATCGTCCGATACGTCGGGGCGAAGGCAATCATCGCGCTTGCAACGGACATCAAACCGATAACGAAGACGAGCACTGCCTTGCGGCCATACCGGTCGGCGTAATGTCCGAGCAGGATCCCGCCGACGGGCCGAACGACATAGGACACCGCAAAAAGTCCGAACGTGGCCAGCAGCGGCGCCCAGCCGGTCTCCGGCGGAAAGAACAGCTTTGAAATGGTTACCGCGACGTAGCCATAGATGGCGAAATCGTACCATTCGAGCGCGTTACCGACGGCCACCGCAACGATATGTCGGACGCTCGGGCTTCCGGCAGTCATGCGGGTCCCGCCGGAAAGTCGCCATGGCCGCACACAGGAGCCCGATGGCGCCGCCCCGGGACCGGCACATCATGCGGCAATGAAGCGTGAGACAATCGCATCGATGATCGGCTAAATATCGACATCCGACTTGCGGCTCAACCGAAATAACCGGCGATGACAATCCGAAGCGGCCTGAAAGCAACCGGTGCGTGTACCGCGCCGCGGTACGCGCGGGCTCATCGCACCGGCGGGGCCTGAGCGATGGTCGTCCGAGCATCGGCAGCGGCCGGCGAATCGCCTGGCATTGTCGAGATTCCCGACAAGGACTTGCCGCTGCGCAACGACATCCGGCTGTTGGGCCGGATTCTCGGCGAAACGCTCCGCGATCAGGAGGGCGAGGCGATCTTCGAGATCGTCGAGCGCATCCGTCGTTCGTCGATCCGCTTTCATCGCGACGCCGACGAGGCCGCCCGCGACGAGCTTGAAACGACCTTGAACCGGCTCACCCGTGACGAGACCACGCGCGTGATCCGCTCATTCACTTATTTCTCGCACCTCGCCAATCTCGCGGAGGATCAGCACCACATCCGGCGGACACGCGCGCACGCGATGGCCGCTTCGGCGCCGCGCGAAGGAACGGTCGCGCGCGCGATCGCCGCCGTGCGTGAGACCGGCCGATCGCCGGTGGCCGTGCGCTCGTTCTTCGAGCGGGCGCTGATCTGCCCCGTGCTCACCGCGCACCCGACCGAGGTGCGACGCCGAAGCACGCTCGACCGCGAGCGGGAAATCGCCACGCTGCTCGACGAGCGTGACCGCGTCGCGCTCACGCCCGAGGAGCTGGCCGTCAACGAAGAAGCGCTGCGTCGGGCCGTGCTTACTCTGTGGCAAACGGCGCTGCTGCGCCGCAGCCGGCTGGCGGTGATCGACGAAGTCGCCAACGGCATCGCCTACTACGATTACACGTTCCTGCACGAGCTGCCGCGCTTCTATGCGACCTTCGAGGATCTGCTCGCCGAGGCGATTTCAGGGCCATTGCCGTCGTTCCTGCGGATGGGTAGCTGGATCGGCGGCGACCGTGACGGCAATCCCTTCGTCACGGCCGACGTGCTGCGCCAGGCCGTTCTGATGCAGAGCGGCCGGGCGTTGGGATTCTATCTCGACGAATTGCACGCGCTTGGCCGCGAGTTGTCGCTGCACGCTCTCTTGGTCCGCACGACGGCCGAGCTCGATCGGCTCGCCGCGCGCTCGCCCGATCATTCGCCGCATCGCGCCAGCGAGCCTTATCGCCGCGCCATCTCGGGGATCTACGCGCGCGTCGCCGCGACCGCCCGGACGCTCAACGACGCCGAAGTGCATCGCGTTCCGGTCGGCGAGGCCGCGCCTTATGGCAGTGCCGGCGAGTTCGCGGCCGATCTCGGGGTGATCCACGAATCGCTGGTCGCCAACGGCTCGGCGATGCTGGCGCGCGGCCGGCTGCGCGATCTGCGGCGCGCGCTCGACGTGTTTGGGTTCCATCTTGCGGCGCTCGATCTGCGCCAGAATGCCAACGTGCACGAACGCGTCGTCGCCGAGCTGCTCGAAGCCGCGGTGCCGGGAACCGGTTACCGCGGCCTCGACGAGGACGAAAGGATCGCCGTATTGACCGCCGAGCTCGCGACCGCGCGGCCGCCGGTATCGCCTTCGATTGCGTATTCCCAGGAAACTGCTTCCGAGCTCGGCGTCTTGCGCGCGGCGGCCGAGGCGCAACGGCGCTACGGCAAGAGCGCGATCGCCAACTACGTCATCTCCATGGCGAACGGCGTTTCGGACGTTCTCGAGGTCGTTCTGCTGCTGCGCGAGGTTGGTCTCTATCGGCTACAGCCGCACGAGATCGACCTCGACATCGTGCCGCTGTTCGAAACCATCGACGATCTGCGCCGGTGCGGCCAAATCGTCGATCGCCTTTTGGCGCTGCCGATTTATCGGCGCCTCATTGACAGCCGCGGCGGCGTGCAAGAGGTCATGCTCGGCTATTCCGACAGCAACAAGGACGGCGGCTACCTCACTTCCGGCTGGGAGCTTTGGAAGGCCGAAACCGCGCTGGTCGAATCATGCCACCGTCACGGCGTGCGCCTGCGGCTGTTCCACGGCCGCGGCGGCACCGTCGGCCGCGGCGGCGGCCCCAGCTATCAGGCGATCCTGGCGCAACCTTCCGGCGCGGTGGACGGCGCCATCCGCATCACGGAACAAGGCGAAGTCATCGCCGCGAAATATTCCAATCCCGAGGTCGGCCGTCGCAACCTCGAGGCGCTCGCCGCCGCAACCATCGAGGCGAGCTTGCTTTCGAACGCCGCGCCGCCGCCGCCGGCTTTCATCGCCGCGATGGAGAAATTATCGGCGTCGGCCTATCGCGCCTATCGCGGCCTGGTTTACGAGACGCCGGGCTTCGAAGATTATTTTTGGGAAGCGACAGTTATCGGCGAGATCGTCCACCTTAACCTCGGCAGTCGACCGGCGTCGCGTCGTCCGTCACGCCGCATTGCCGATTTGCGTGCGATCCCGTGGGTGTTCAGTTGGGCGCAATGCCGCCTCATGCTGCCGGGCTGGTATGGCTTCGGCTCGGCGGTGCGCGCATGGCTTGCCGAGCACCCGGCGGACGGCATGGCGACGCTGCGGGCGATGTATCGCGAATGGCCGTTCTTCGCCGCACTGCTGTCCAACATGGACATGGTTCTGGCCAAAAGCGATATCGCGATTGCCGAGCGCTATGCTGGCTTGGTGACCGACACGGCGCTCGGTGAGACCATCTTCGCGAAGCTGCGCGGCGAATGGCAAGCGACGATCGCGGCATTGCTCGACATCATGGAGCAGACGTCGCTGCTCGAAAGCAATCCGCTACTCAGCCGTTCAATCCGCAACCGTTTTCCGTATCTCGACCCGCTCAATCACGTGCAGATCGAGCTGCTCAAGCGCCATCGCTCTGGCGACACCGATGAAGATACCGTGCGCGACATCCATCGCACGATCAACGGGATCGCCACCGGACTGCGCAACAGCGGTTGAGCCGCGCCGGCGTCTGGCAGCTGCCGTTAGGCGCGTCGAACCAGCCGGATAATCGCGACCAGGATCACCGCGCCGATGGTGGCACTGATGACGGCGCCGATTAAGCCCATGCCGACGAAGATGCCGAGCGCGCCGAAGATCCAGCGGCCGATGAAGGCGCCGACGACGCCAACGACCAGATCACCGACCAGTCCGAAGCCGCGACCGCGCACGATCTGGCCAGCGAGCCAGCCGGCGACCAATCCGACGAGCAACAGGACGAGAATGCCGCTGCCTTGCATGATGCTTGACCCCCTTTGAATTCACTGGTGCCCCTGGCCGGACTCGAACCAGCACATCCTTGCGGATAACAGATTTTGAGTCTGCCGCGTCTACCAATTCCGCCACAGGGGCAACGGCGGCCACTATAGCCGGGGGTCGCGCGCGGTCAATCCGGCTTCGCGCTTGCGGCGGCGACGCGGATGCGGCTAGATCGCGGCTCCCACGACGACGCCATTCGAGACCGAAGCCAGACCATGCTCGCCAAGATCGTTCCGTCGCTCGCCGGCCTCATCGTCGCGACGATTTCGAGCCTCGGCTATGGCGGCATCGTTATGTTGATGGCGATTGAGTCCGCCTGCATTCCGTTGCCATCCGAAATCATCATGCCGTTTTCCGGCTATCTGGTGTTCACCGGCCGGTTCGACCTGATCCTGGTGGCGACTGCCGGCGCACTCGGCTGCAATCTGGGTTCAACCATCGCTTATGCCATCGGCCATTACGGCGGCCGCCCGTTCATCGAGCGTTGGGGTGGCTACGTGCTGTTGGGCCGGCGCGAGCTCGACTGGGCGCATGATTTTTTCGCGCGCTACGGCAGCATCACGGTTCTCATCGGCCGGCTGTTGCCGGTGGTGCGCACGTTCATCGCGCTGCCGGCCGGTATCGCCGGCATGCCGCAGATCAAATTCCAGATTTATACCTTCATCGGCTCGTGGCCGTGGTGTTTCGCGCTTGCCTATGTCGGCTACAAACTCGGCGAACAATGGGACCACGATCCGCGTCTGCGCGCCATCATGCAGCGTTTCGACATCGTCGTTGTTGGTCTCATCATCGTCGGCGGCGGCTGGTATATCTGGTGGCATCTAAAACATCGCCTGCGGCCCAACCATTAAACCACGCCGGAAACATTATGAAATCGGTGCGCCAACCGTTGATCATTATCCTCGTCGCCGCGCTGGCCGTGATCGGTGCGGCGCTGGCTTCGCAATATTGGGGCGGCTTGCAACCTTGCGAGCTGTGCCTGATGGAACGTTGGCCTTATTACGCGGCCATCGCGATTGCCGTTTTGGCTCTGGCCTTTCCCGCAACCGGCTGGTCGCGCGCGGCCTTGCTGTTGCTTGCCGCGGTGTTCGTGGCCAGCGCCGGTCTGGGCTTTTATCATGTCGGCGTCGAATATCACTGGTTCCGCGGTCCGACCGCCTGCACCAACAACGGCGGTGTACCGCAGACCTTGGAGCAGCTGAAGCAGATGCTCGCGCACACGCAGGCCGTGATGTGCGATCAAGTGCAGTGGTCGCTTGGCGGCATCTCGCTCGCCGGCTGGAATTTCATCGCCTCGGCGCTCATGGCCGTGTTCGCGTTCTCCGCATGGCGACACCACGCATGAGCCGGCGGCGTGCCAAGAGGCCCATGCGCAAGGCCGTAGCGCGGCTGCCCGGCGATCGTGCCGGCGCCGACGCTATTGCGCGGATGATCCGGGTCGATCACGCGGGCGAATATGGCGCCGCGCGCATTTACGACGGGCAACTCGCGGTGCTCAAGGATTCGCCTGGCGCTACCGCGGTGCGCCGCATGGCGGCGCAGGAAAAGCGTCACCTCGAACGATTCGACGCGCTGGTCGCCGAACGACGTGTACGGCCGACGGCGTTGTCGCCGCTTTGGCACTTCGCCGGTTACGCGCTTGGCGCCGCGACGGCGCTCATGGGTGAACGCGCAGCGATGGCTTGCACCGTCGCCGTCGAGGAAGTCATCGACGAACATTATCGCCATCAGCTCGAAGCGCTCGGCGATGCCGACACCGGCCTTGCGGCGATCGTGGCGGATTTTCGCGCCGACGAAATCGAGCACCGCGATACGGCGCTCAAGCATGGTGCCGCCGAAACGCCAGGCTATCCCGTGCTCTCGGCGGCGATCAAGGCGGGGTCGCGGCTTGCGATCTGGCTATCGACACGGATTTAAGGCGGGAGACGCGCGTGGCGGAGTATCGGCTTTTGACCTACCGCGACGGTAACAAGCCGACCGCAGGCATTCTCGTCGGCGATCTTGTCTATCCGGCGGCGGCGCTGTTGCGCGGCGCCGGCGTCGACGCATCGTCGGTCAAAGCGCTGCTCGGCACCTGGCCCAAGACGCATCGCGCGCTCGCCAAGGCCGCCGGCAAGGTCCGACCGGCCAACGGTAGGCCGCTGAAGCGCGTCAAACTGCTGGCGCCCGTGCTCTATCCGGACGGCTTGTTCTGCGCCGGCGCCAATTACTGGGACCATATGGAAGAAATGGCGCGCGCACAGGGCCGAACCGTCGACCGGTCGAGCCGGCCCGACGGACCGTGGTTCTTCCTCAAGACATCGCTGCATTCGATCATCGGTCCCGGCGCACCGGCGAAACTGCCGACACGATCGCACCAGGTCGATTGGGAAGCCGAGCTCGGCGTCGTCATCGGCAAGGTGGCGCGCAATCTGCCGGTCGACCGCGCCCACGATGCGATCGCCGGCTATACCATCGTCAACGATCTGTCGGCGCGCGACCTGATGGTGCGCAAGGACCGGCCGCCGGTGATGGCTTATGACTGGATCGGGCAGAAATGCTTCGACGACGCCGCGCCGATGGGCCCGTGGATCACGCCGGCCGCCTTCGTCAAAGATGCCGGTAACCTGTCGGTCAAGCTGTGGGTCAACGGCGTTCTCAAGCAAAATTCCAACACCAACCAGCTCATCCACAACATCGCCGAACAGGTGTCATGGCTCAGCGAACAGCTGACGCTGCGGCCGGGCGACGTGATCGCCACCGGAACGCCGGCTGGCGTCGGCATGCCGCGCGGCGAGTTCCTGAAGAAAGGCGACGTCGTGAAGATCGAAATCGAAGGCTGCGGCACACTCACCAACCGGATGGCCTGAACCGGCCGCGCGGCTAAAGCGCGCGCTGCTTCGCCGTCACGCCCGACGCGGCGATCACTTCGGGGATATCGGACGGATTGAGCGGCGCCATCACGTGCGCGCCGGCAATGCCCGGAACCTCGGCCAGCTGCTGCAACAGCTCGATGCAAATGCGCTTGCCCTCGGCGCGCGCGTCCGCCGCCTTCTCGATGCGCTCGACGACGGCGTCGGGAATGATCGTGCCGAAGAGCTTCTCC
>JAGWIH010000121.1 GCA_028866355.1 Alphaproteobacteria bacterium | reverse complement strand
TGGTCGGGCGCATCAAGGATTGCCGCTCGACGGTCATCATCACCGCCGACGAAGGCTTGCGCGGCAGCCGCAAGATTCCGCTCAAGGCCAACACCGACGAAGCGGTGAAGCAGTGCCCTGAAGTCGACAAGGTTCTGGTGGTGCGGCGCACCGGCGGCAAAATCGCTTGGGACGCGAAACGCGACCGCTGGTACCACGAGGAAATGGCGAAGGCGTCGAAGGACTGCCCGCCGGCCGAGATGAGCGCCGAAGACCCGCTGTTCATCCTCTATACCTCGGGTTCGACCGGCAAACCCAAAGGCGTGCTGCACACCACCGGCGGTTACATGGTGTTCGTCGCGATGACGCACCAGTACGTCTTCGATTATCACGACGGCGAAATTTATTGGTGCACCGCCGACGTCGGCTGGGTCACCGGCCACAGCTACATCGTCTACGGACCCTTAGCCAATGGGGCCACCACCCTGATGTTCGAAGGCGTGCCCAACTATCCCGATGCGTCGCGCTTCTGGCAGGTCATCGACAAGCACAAGGTCAACATCTTCTACACCGCGCCGACCGCGATCCGCGCGCTGATGCGCGAAGGGGACGGTTTCGTCACCAAGACGTCGCGGAAGTCCTTGAAGCTCTTAGGCACGGTCGGCGAGCCGATCAATCCCGAAGCCTGGCTGTGGTACCACCGCGTCGTCGGCGACGGGCGCGTGCCCATCGTGGATACGTGGTGGCAGACCGAGACCGGCGGGATTCTCATCACGCCGCTGCCGGGCGCCACGCCGACCAAGCCCGGTTCGGCGACCCGGCCGTTCTTCGGCGTCAAGCCAGCGATCGTCGACGGCGACGGCAAGATTCTCGAGGACGTCGCCGAAGGCAATCTCTGCATCCTCGATTCCTGGCCGGGCCAGATGCGCACGGTTTTCGGCGACCACAAGCGCTTTGTCGAAACCTATTTCTCGACCTTCAAGGGCAAGTACTTCACCGGCGACGGCGCGCGCCGCGACGCCGACGGCTATTACTGGATCACCGGCCGGGTCGACGACGTGATCAACGTCGCCGGTCACCGCATCGGCACCGCCGAGGTCGAAAGCGCACTGGTGGCGCATCAGAAGGTCGCCGAAGCCGCTTGCGTCGGCTATCCGCACGACATCAAGGGACAGGCGATCTACGCCTATGTCACCTTGAAGGCCGGCAACGACCCCAACGAGGATCTGCGCAAGGAGCTGGGCCAGTGGGTGCGCAAGCAGATCGGCGCGATCGCCGCGCCGGATCTGATCCAGTGGGCGCCGGCATTGCCGAAGACGCGCTCGGGCAAGATCATGCGCCGCATCCTGCGCAAGATCGCCGCCAACGAGCATGAGCAGCTCGGCGACGTGTCGACGCTGGCCGATCCCGCGGTCGTCGCCGATCTCGTCAATAACCGGCTGAATCGCGGCTAGGCGGGCGTCCGCGCCAAGGCGACGCCGATCATGGCGTCGCGGCTGACGAGCGGCGCGAGTTGTTCTGCGCGCCAACCCTCTGTGCTGGCCGGCCGTTCGGGCAGCACCAGATACCGCATATCCGCCGTCGAATCGTGAACGCGGACTTCCTTGTCCGCCGGCACGACGGTGCCGAATTCCTTCAGCACGACTCGCGGCTCGTGCACCGTGCGGCTGCGATAGTTGCGGCTTTTGTACCAGTCGGGCGGCATGCCCAACACCATGCGCGGATAGCATGAGCACAAGGTGCAGACGACAACGTTGTGCACCGAAGGCGTGTTCTCGACCACGAACAAACGCGTCGTGCCCATGTCGATGCCGAAATCGCGCACCGCTTGCGTGCCGTCGGCCAGGAGCCGCGCCTTAAAGGCCGGATCGGTCCAGGCGCGGGCGACGATCTTGGCGCCCAACGCCTCGCCGCGCGCATCCATCGCCTCGATCGCGCCTTGGATTTCGGCCGGCGTGACGATGCCCTTGGCGATGAGCAGCTCGCGCACGGCGATTTCCATGATCTGGAAGTGGCCGAGCGTGTCGTCGGAGTCCGGCCGCGGCGGATGGCGGTGCGGATGCGCGTGGTCGTGGTGGTCGTGGGCGTGATCGTGCGGCTCGCTCATCGCTCGCGTCCGGCAGGTTCGAGCCAGTGCTGATAAATCTCGATGTCGAGCGTGTCGGCCGGATTGCCCGCGTAATCGGGCCACACGTCGCGCTGCCGGAAGCGCACGCGGTAAAGCGGCTGCGCCGGCAGGCCAGGCCGGGCGTAGGCCAACTCCTCGGGATTGGCGAAGGCGCCGAGCGCATGCACCACCGTGCCGCGATGGCCGCGGATGTACCACGGCGTGCGGATATGGCCGGGCGGATAGGCGCGGCGCACGCTAACCGCGTCGCCCGGCTTGAAGCGCGCCGGCACCGACGCGTTGGCCGTGGCGCGGCCGGTCATGGCGTAACACCCGCGCGCCGCGCGATCTCTTCCATCTTGCGGCCGAGCTCGTCGGCGGTGATCACGCCGCGTTGCAGGAGGGTGTTGGCAATGGCCGAAATCCAGCGCTCGTAATAAGTCATGCGGTCATAGGCGTCGGGCGGCAGGGCTTCGATGTTCTTGCGCATCTCGTCGACCCGAAGATGGCCTTTCCCCGCCAGCAGCACGTTGAGCGCGTCGACGCGCTTTTCCCAGAAGGCGTAGTCGTGCTCGGTCTTTTCGACCGGACCTGCCGGTAATCCGCCCATGTCGTGATGACCGCGAATCGGCTCGCGCATGGGCCGATTATTGCCCTTCGGGCCGCAGGCCAGCAAGGCGGGTTAACGAACCTTTCAGGCTTTGGCCACATCAGTAAACCCGCCATTTACCATTTTCGGCCAGGATCATCGGCGCCAATTGCGAGGCGATCTGACGCCCAACCGGGGAGCGCCGTGCCCGCCGACGAGACCTTGTCCAACTCTGCGAACGCGTCGCCCGCGCCGGCGTCGCCGCGCCCGAACGGCCCGCGCGTTCCAACGCTGTGCCGACTGGTCTGTCAGGCCTTCGAGGCGTTTCTCGCCAACCGCGCCGACAACCCCCGCCTGCCGGGATTAATTCCGCGCAGCATGATCGCGCCCTGGTGGGACGCGATCACCGCCGTCTGCGCCGACGAACTCGGCCGCTACGAACAACGGCTCCGGACGATCATCGGCACCGGCGAATTCGAGGAGGCGGATCAGCTCGCCGTCGAATTGCAGCGCGCCGCCATCGGCTGGAACATCCGCGTGCTGACGGCCGTGCAACAGCAATCGACATTTCCGGCGATTGCCGCCGTCACCGCCAACAAGCCTCTGATCGAAGACATTCGCGAAGTGTCCCGCATCCTGGCGATCGCCGCGCCGCTGCGTTCGCAGCTCGCGCTCACCCACTCGCTTATGGCCGAAGACGGCCAGATGGAAGGCCGCCGCATCTTCGATCTGTCGAAAGACGCGATCGCCATGCTGCGCCAGCAGTATCAGACGTTCGCCGAAGTCATCGGTGCCGACGCGATTTACTTCGCGCTCGCGCTGACGAACCAGATGCTGCGGCCGTGGCAGATCATGCTGGTGGCGCGGACGCTGGCCTGGCGGCCGCGCGACCAGCGCTCGCGTTACCCGGAATTCGACACGCTGGCTCAGCGCCTGATTCTCGAACTAAAGCGCACCGCCGGCGATATCGCGGCACTCACCCGCAAGGACGACATCACGGGTCAAATGCCGACGATCAAAAATTTGACAACGGGCTATTTCGACGGCGTCGACGGATTGATCGGCGCGTTCGGCCCGGCGCTCGCCAGCCCCGACGACGCTGCATGGAACGCGCCTGGGGAAGCCCCTACCGTTCTCGCCGCTGCCTTCGATCGCGCATTCAACGAACGCGCGGCAGAACTGGTTTTGCGCGTCGACGACGAAGCCGGCAGCGAGACGGCGCTTGCGACCGCGGAATTCCTCGGCGTCGTCATCGAACACGGGCCGCGTTACGGGTTCGGCAACGAAACGCGTGAATGCCGCGCCCGCCTTGGGGCTGCGATCGAGACCAAGGCCAATGCGGTCGCCGCCGAGATGCAGAGCGCGCCGGGCCCGGCCATACAGCAACGGTTCTATGCGTTGCTGCGCGCGATCGAGGCCATGTTCAAGGATCCCGAGGGCGTGCAGCTCGCCCGTAACCTGCGGATGTCGCGCCAGGTTTCCGCCGCCTGAGGGCGGCCATCGCTTCTCCCGCCCGTGCTTGACCGTCATGCGCGATGCCATTACGCAGAGCGCGCAACCGACGGGAGACATCGCCATGCAGATCGGATTTTGCGGCCTGGGACGCATGGGCGCGGCCATGGTGTCGCGCCTGCTGGATCAAGGTCAGAAACCGGTCGTCTGGAACCGCAATCCCGACAAGATCCAGCCGCTGGTCACCAAGGGCGCCCGCGCCGCGCCGACGCCGGCCGCCGTGGCGGCACAGTCCGACATCGTGCTGTCGATCCTGCTCGACGAACCCGCGGTGCGCGCGGTTTACGACGGCAAGGACGGGCTGCTGTCGGGCGACATCAAGGGCAAGATTTTCGTCGATATGAGCACGGTGGCGCCGACGGTGCCGCAAGAGCTGGCGCAGCGGGCCCGCGCCAAAGGTGCCGGCTTTCTCGAATGTCCGGTCGGCGGCACGGTCGGACCGGCACGCGAAGGCCGCTTGATCGGCATGGTCGGCGGCGAGGCGGCGGACTTCGCGCGCGCCAAGCCGGTGCTCGAGCAGCTCTGCCGCAAGGTCGATCACCTGGGACCCAACGGCGCCGGCGCAGCGATGAAGCTCGCGATCAACCTGCCGCTATGCGTCTATTGGGAGGCGCTTGGCGAAGCGATCGCTTTGACGCGTGATTTCAAGATTGCGCCGGCCAAGATGATGGAGATCTTCGGCGAGAGTTCGGGCGGCATCAACGGCCTCAAGGTGCGCGGACCGGCCGTGGTCAAGGCGCTCGAAACAGGCGAACGGCCGCCGGTCGGCTTCACCGTCGACGGCGTCATCAAGGACATGAACATCATGATGGATTGGGCCAGGCATCTCGGCGTCGAGCTGCCGGCGCTCGAGCGCGTGCGCGCCTCGTACCAGGCGGCGGCGCGCGCCGGCTGGGACCAGGCCGACAATTGCAGCGTGCTCTTCTACCGCCTGGCCGAAGCGAAGAAAGCGGCGCGGTAACGGCTCACTCGGCGGGTTGCGGCGCCGCCGACGCGGGCGGTACGCGCGGCCGCGTCCATAACCGGGCGGCGGTGCCGACGATGCCGCGCGGCATGAAGATGATGAACATCACCAGCAGCGCGCCATAGATCGTGTTGGCGGCGCCGACGAAATGCGTGCCGAACAGCACGCGCAGCCCTTCAGTCAGCAGGATCGTGAAGGCGGCGCCGACCGTGGGGCCGAGCATGTCGTACATGCCGCCGGCGATGGCGGCGAAGACAATTTCGAGCGAAATGCCGACGCCCGACATCGCGTCGGGGCTGAGATACATCAGATATTGGGCATAGAGCGCGCCACCGAGCGCGGTCAGGCCGGTCGACAGCGCCGTGACCTTGAGCTTCTCGCGCAGCACGTTGACGCCGGCCGCCTCGGCCGCATCCTCGTCCTCGGCGACCGCTTCGAGGGCAAGGCGGATCATGCCGCGCTCGACGAAATGCCACGCCGCGAGGCCGATCAGCCAGGCCACCAGCGCCACGGCGTAGAATTCGGCCTTGTTCGGCAATTGCAGCGCATACCACGAGCGGCCGACGGTGTGCGGCGTCATACCGAGCGAGCCGCCGGTGATGTCGCGCGCCGCGACGATCACCAGCAGCACCACCTGGCCGAGCGCGAGCGTGATCAGCGCGAAATAATGGCCGACGACTTTTTGGCGCGACGACGGATAACCGACGATCAGCGCCAGCGCGACCGACAACGCCATGGCGATCGGGATGCCGAGCCACGGCGTCACGCCATAATTGTTCCACAGCAGCGTCGGCACATAGGCGCCGACGCCGAGAAACGCGCCGTGGCCGAGCGACGTCAGCCGGAAGCGGCCCATCAGCGCCCAGGCGGTATAAACCAGGCTCCAGATCGCGATCTGCACCGCGAGGTGAAGGAAATAATCCGACATGAAAAACGGCGCGATCACGACCGCCGCCAACGGCAAATAAAGGGCGAGCCGAAGGTCGCGCGTGCCGCTCATTTGCCGAGGAACCCCTGCGGCCGGATCAGGATCATGACGATGAAGAAGACGAAGGCGAGGACTTCGGCGGCTTCGATCGGGAAATAATAGCCGCCGACCGCGATGATCTGGCTGATGACGAAGGCGGCGATGAAGCCGCCGATCATGTTGCCGAGGCCGCCGAGGACGCAAACCATGAAGGTGATCGGCCCGAAGGTGAGGCCGATGAATGGATGGACGTCGTATTGCAGCACCAGCAGACAGGCGGCGAGACCGGCGAGGCCGCCACCGATGGCCGAGGTGAGGATATAGATCCCGCGCTCGTTGGCGCCCATCAGGCCCATCACCTCGCGGTCTTGGGCGATGGCGCGGATCGCCGTGCCGAGATAGGTGCGCGCCAGAAACAGATACAGGCCAACCGCGCCGATCAGCGCGACGCCGAAGGCGATGAGGCGCGAGAAACTGATGAAGATACCGCCGAATTCGAGCACCGGCAGGCGGATGCCCAGATTGCGGAAATCCGTGCCGAACAGCAGTGTCGCTAGGCTTTGCAGGAAGAACAGCAGCCCGCCGGTGGCCAGCAGCTGATTGATCGGCGCCGACCCCAGGATTGGCTCGATGACGATGACGTGCACCAGCAGACCGAGCACGGTGGCAAAACCGATCGCGCAGACGCA
>JAGWIH010000120.1 GCA_028866355.1 Alphaproteobacteria bacterium | reverse complement strand
GAGTGCGCTGACGATGAACGCCAACGGCATCATCAGTGGCGCGCCCTTGAGCGACAGCCACGCCGCGCGCAGATAAACCGCGGCGAGCAGAATCAACGTCGCGAGCCAGGGTAGCGCCTGGAGCACGAGCTCCTTTCCATAAGGCGCGAGCGACGGAATCTGGTGCAGCAACCAGGCGCGCATCACGGGGCCGAGCGCCGGCGCGGCGATGAAATTGTTGACCGTGCCGAACACCATGCGGCCGGCGAGGTCGGTCCACGAGAACCAGCCGGTCCGCAGCGCATCCTTCGCGCCGATGCTGGCACCGAACGTATAGGGGGTCAGCCACTGACCGAAGAAGACGAGCCGCGCGATCTCGAGCAACGCCAGGAACAGAAGCCCGGCCGTGGCGCCATAAAGCGCGGCGCGGCCGATGCCCTTTGCCCAACCGTCGCCATGGCGGAGGCTCGCCAAAAAGATCGCCAAACCGACAAAAGGCGGCGCGGCGAGGCAGCTCGAATGGAACGCGGCCGCCACCGCCACGAACACACCGGACCACACGAGTGTGCGGTTGCGCGCAATGCCCGCAGTCAAATCGCGCTCCCACGCCGCCGCGAAATAGAACGTTGCTGTCAGGAACGGCAACGCCAGCAGCTTCATGTGACCCGTTGGCGCCAAGGTCAGGATATTGCAGCTGGCAGCGACCAGCGCCGACGCCACGACGCGCTGCCACAAGCCGACCTCGAAGCGCATCAGCGCGAAATAAAAGACGCCGATGCCGGCGGCGGCGAACACGGTGTTGATGTGCTTCTGGCTGTGCTCGGCGGTTTCACCGAAGCCCAGGTACCAGTGCCAAAGCAGCGTCACCGGCTGGAGCCAGACATGCCCCATGTCCCAGACGAACTTGCCGCTGTCGATCTGGGCGATGAAACGGATGACGTCGTGATAGGGCAGTTGGCCGTAAAGCGAGACGTAGAAGCCCGCCGCCGCCAGCGCGGCCAGCGCCGGCTGCCACACGAAAGGCGACAGCACGCCGGCGCGGCGGCCGGCGATGTGGGTTGGGGCGGCAGAAACCATGGCGGGAATCCCGCCCCGGTATAGGATTTCTTAATTGAAGAAGCGTGAACGCCGGCCAAGCGGCCGCCTGCGCGCCCGGCGCAGGGCCGGTTTGCTTCCGCCGGGATAGCCACCGCCGGTATGCCGCGCTAGCGTGCCGGCCGCCAACTCACGGAGGGAATCTATGAAGCTCTATTATTCGCCCGGCGCCTGCTCGCTCTCGCCGCACATCGTCTTGAACGAAGCCGGCTTCAACTACGAGGTCGAGAAGGTCGACCTGGCGAGCAAGAAGACCGAGAAGGGCGCCGATTTCTTTGCCATCAATCCCAAGGGATATGTTCCCGTCCTGGCGCTCGACGACGGCCAAATCATCACTGAAGGCCCGGCGATCGTACAGTATCTCGGCGACCAGAAGCCGGCCAGCGGCATCGTCCCGAAAGCCGGCACGATGGAACGTGTGCGCGAGCAGGAGTGGCTCAATTTCATCACCAGCGAGCTGCACAAGAGCTATTCGCCGCTATTCCGGCCGACCACGCCGGACGAATACAAGAAGCTCGCGCGCGAATATCTCGCCAAGCGGCTCGCGATCCTCGACAAGCATCTGGCAGGCAAGCAATACATCCTGGGCGACAAGTTCAGCGCCGTCGACGCCTATGCCTTCACCGTGCTGCGCTGGTCGCAATATACCAACGTCGACCTGTCGCCGTTCCCGAACATCAAGGCGTTCATGGAGCGCGTCGCAGCGCGGCCCAAGGTGCAGGAGACGTTGAAGCAGGAAGGCCTGCAGAAAGGCTGACCGCTCAGCTCTTGCCGTAGACCGGCACGATCGCGCCGCGCGTAACGCGGTTCGCCGGCGACGCCAGGAACAGGATGGTCGCCGCGATCTCGTCCACCTTGGGCCAGGCCTCGTGTTTCGCCTTGGGCATCGCGGCGCGATTGGCCGGCGTATCGATGATCGACGGCGCGACGGCATTCACCAGGATACCGTCGCCCGCGACTTCCTCGGCCAGCGCCTCGGTCAGCGCCACCACTGCCGCCTTGCTGGCGCCATAGGCGGCCATGCCGGCCGCCAGGCGCGGCTCGAGCGCCGGCCGCGCGGCGACATTAACGATGCGGCCGCCTTGCCCGCCCCGCCGCAGCGCGCGCACCGCGGCGACGCAGCACAGATGGCAGGTGACGAAGTTCATCTCGAGCAATTTCAGGATGTCGGCTTTCTTGGTGTCGCCGATCGCCGTCATCGCAAATCCGCCGGCGAGATGGATCGACGCCCACAGCGCGCCAACGCCATCATAGACGCGCGCGACGTCGCTTTCGCTGACGAGGTCGACGGGACCGACCAAAGTCACCTGGTCCTTGAGCGGAAACTGCGCCGCTTCCGCCGCATGGATATAAGGCACGACGCAGGACGCGCCCTGCGCCAGCAGCGCGCCGACCACCGCCTGACCCAGCGCGCCGGTGCCACCGGTGACGACGACGGTGCGGCCGTGATAATCGGTCATCGACCGAGAGTGTAAAGGATCGAGCCTGCGCCCGCCATGAACGCGAAACCCGCCGATGCCCGCGCCACCGCGCTAGCCCTGTTGAATACGGTGCTGGCGCGGCGCGTGTCGCTCGACCAGGCGCTGCTCGAGAACCCGACGCTCGGCGCCTTGAGTCCGCGCGACCGCGCGTTCGCGCGGCTGCTGACAGCGACCGTGCTGCGCCGGCTCGGCCAACTCGACGACGCGCTGGCGCGCTGCCTGGCGCGGCTGGTCAACCCGGGCACCGTGCGCGACATCCTGCGGCTCGGCGCGGCGCAGCTGATGTTCCTCGACACGCCGCCGCACGCCGCCGTCGCCACGTCGGTCGATCTCGCGGCCGCCAACAGCCCGGCGATGAAGGGCCTGGTCAACGCCATCCTCCGCCGCCTGGCGCGCGAAGGCGCGGACATCCTGAAGCATCAGGACGCGGCGAAGCTCGATACGCCCGAATGGCTTTGGCAGAGCTGGAGCGGCAGCTACGGCGAAGCGACGGCGCGCGAAATCGCCATGGCGCATTGGCGCGAAGCGCCGCTCGATCTGTCGGTGAAATCGGACGCGCCGGCTTGGGCGGCGAAGCTCGAGGCCAAAATCCTGCCGACCGGCACGCTGCGCCGTGCGCCGGGCGGCTTGATCGAGGACCTGCCGGGCTACGGTGACGGCGCATGGTGGGTGCAAGACGCCGCCGCCGCGCTGCCGGCGCGGCTGCTCGGCAAGGTCGACGGCGCGACGGTTGCCGATTTGTGCGCCGCGCCGGGCGGCAAGACGGCGCAGCTCGCCGCCAGCGGCGCGCGCGTCATCGCGCTCGATCAATCCGAGGCGCGGCTGAAGCGCCTGCGCGACAATCTCACGCGGCTCAAGTTGACGGCCGAATGCGTGACCGCCGACGCCGGTGATTGGCAACCCGCGGAGCCGATGCGCTTCATCCTGCTCGACGCGCCGTGCACCGCCACCGGCGCGATCCGGCGCAATCCCGACGTGCCGCATCTCAAATCGCCGACCGACGTCGCGCGCCTCGCCGCGCAACAGGACCGTTTACTCGCCAACGCCGTGCGTGTGCTGGCGCCACACGGCACGCTGGTCTATTGCGTCTGCTCGCTCGAGGCGGAAGAGGGCCCGGCACGCATCGCGCGGCTGCTCGGCGAAGGCGCGCCGGTCGAGCGCCGGCCGGTCGCGCCGGTCGAAATCGCCGAGATCGCCGACTGCATCACGCCGGACGGCGATCTGCGCACGCTGCCGAGCCAGCTTGCCGATAGCGGCGGCCTCGACGGCTTTTACGCCTGCCGCCTCGTGCGCAAGTCTTGATGCCGCGCGGTATCCCTGTTAGTCAGGCCGCATGCGGCAGACGACCCGAATCGCGCCCTCGATCCTGTCGGCCGATTTCGCGCGACTCGGCGCCGAGATCGAGGCGGTGACTGCGGCCGGCGCCGACTACATCCACGTCGACGTGATGGACGGGCATTTCGTGCCCAACCTCACCATCGGGCCGGTGGTGGTGAAGTCGTTGCGACCGCACACCGAGCTGACTTTCGACGTCCACCTGATGATCGCGCCGGTCGATCCTTATATCGAGGATTTCGCCAAAGCGGGCGCCGACATCATCACCGTACACCCCGAATCCGGACCGCACCTGCATCGCACGATCCAGCTGATCAAATCGTTCGGCAAGAAGGCCGGCGTCGCGCTCAATCCGGCGACGCCCGTCGACGCGATCGACTATGTCATGGGCGATCTCGATCTGGTGCTGGTGATGAGCGTCGATCCGGGATTCGGCGGCCAGAGCTTCATTCCGGCCGCGCTCGATAAGATCCGCGCCGTGCGCAAGCGTATCGACGCAAGCAAGCGCGCCATCGATCTCGAGGTCGACGGCGGCATTAACTTCGAGACGGCGCCCGAAGCCGTCGCTGCCGGCGCCGACGTGCTGGTGGCCGGCACTGCGACGTTCGCCGGCGGCAACGGCGCCTATGCCCGCAACATCGCGAGGTTGCGCGGCGGAGAGCGGTGATGGCGCTCCGCGACTGGATCTATCGTTCGAGTCTCTACAACCTTGCCCTGTGGGGTCCGGCGCCGAGCGAACTGCGCTTGCGCCTGGCAGAGACTTGGCCCGGCGACCCCGAGCGCGGCGAGGCGCTGATTGGCCAGGTGCCGCAATGGACGGCCGAGAACCATCGCTTCGGATTCCTGGCCGATTTCGCCGCGCTTGGCACCGAGCCGGCCGTACGCGCCGCCCGCGACGCCGCCGCCGACTGGCTCCGCCGCTGCGACGCGATCGAGCCGTTGTCGTGGAACCCCGAAATCGTCGGCGAGCGCCTGTTCGCCTGGATCGCGCATCACGACTTGCTGGCCGCGCCGCCGCAAGATCCGGCTTTCCGCGAAGCCTTGTTGATGAGCCTGGCGCGGCAGGCGCGGCATCTGCACCGGACCTGGCGCCGCACCACCGGCATCACCCGGCTGCGCGCGCTCCGCGGCCTGGTTGCCGCGCTCGCCGCACTCAAGGACCAGCGACGGCTCGGCGCCGCGTGCGCCCGTTTGTCCAATGAGGCAAAGGCGCAGATCCTGCCCGACGGCGGGCATGTCTCGCGCAATCCGAGTCAGCAGCTCGCGGCGCTCATGGCGTTGATCGACGCGCGCGATGCGCTGAGCGCGGCCAACGTCGAAATTCCCAAGCCGGTCATGGATGCGATCGATCGTGCCGCGCCGATGCTGCGCTTTTTCCGGCATGGCGACGGCGGACTGGCGCTGTTCAACGGCGCGGCGGCAGGCGATATCGACCTGATCGAATTGGTGTTGCAGCGTTCCGCGGCGAAAGGCCGGCCGCCATCCCATGCGCCGCAGGCCGGTTACGAGCGGTTGCAAGCCGGGCACAGTCTGGCGCTGTTCGATGGCGGCACGCTGCCGCCGGCGCCGTTCGACGGCGAAGCCCATGCCGGCGCGCTCGCCTTCGAGTTCAGCCACGGCAGCGAACGTCTGATCGTCAATTGTGGCGCCTTTCATGGCAACGACGCGCAATGGCGCGCCGCGATGCGCGCCACGGCGGCGCATTCGACGCTGATCGTCGCCGACACCGCTTCGGCGGTCGTCGAGCAGGGTCACTTCGCGACGCGGCCCGAGGTCAAGGCGCAGCGCAACGAACAGGACGGCAATATCTGGGTCGGCGGCAGTCATACCGGGTACGTGCAGAATTTCGGCCTGCGCCACGAGCGCGAACTGTACCTCGCGGCTGGCGGCGACGATCTGCGTGGCGAGGACCGGCTTGTGGTGGTCGGCAACGGTCCGCCGCGCGGCCACGGCTTCGCCATCCGCTTCCATCTGCATCCCGACGTGCAGGCGTCGACGACGCAGGACGGCAATGCCGTGCTGCTGAAATCGCCGAGCGGTGTGTTCTGGCGGCTCAAGGCTGTGGGTGCCGTGATGAACCTTGCCGAGAGCGTCTATCTTGGCGACGGCACCGCGCGCAAGACGCAGCAGATCGTGCTCGACGGCCATGCCGGTTCGACCGGCGCGTCCGTAAAATGGGCGTTGAAACGCGAAGCCAAGAAGGGCGAGAAGCCGGGCGAGACATGACGCCGTGAGCGAGCGGGCCGCGTTTTTCCAAGGCACCGAAATGCCGACCGCCGGCTGGTGGCCGGTGCTCTGGCCCGACCCGGCCGGCGTGCTCGCGACCATGGGCGTCGAGCGCGGCAGCGACGTGATCGATTTGTGCTGCGGCGACGGCTGGTTTACCGCGCCGCTGACGACAATCGCCAGCCACGTCATCGCCATCGACCTCGATCGCAAATTTCTCGATATGGCGCAGGTGCGGGTTTCCGCGGCTGGCGCGACCAACTGCGCGTTCGTCGCGGGCGACGCCTACGACGTCGCGGCGCTGGTGCCGCGGACGGTCGACTACGTGCTGATGGGTAACGCGTTTCATGGCGTGCCCGAGCCGGCGCGGCTGGCGAGTGCCGTGCGCCACGCGCTCAAGCCGGGCGGGCGCTTCGGTGTGATCAATTGGCACAAGCGGCCGCGTGAAGAAACGCCGGTGTCGGGCGAGCCTCGCGGGCCGCGCACCGAGCTGCGCCTATCGCCGGAAGAGACCATCGCGCGCGTCGCGCCGTCGGGACTGAAACACGCCCGAATCGTCGAACTGCCGCCCTATCATTACGGCGTAATCTTCGCCCGCTGACCTTGCGCGGCGCGCGGCGCGGCCTTATGGTCGCGCTGCCTTTTGCGCGGAAATCCCATGTCCGAACCCCGCCTTCGCCCGGTCCGCCGGGCGCTGATTTCGGTTTCCGACAAGGCCGGCCTCATACCCTTCGCCCAGGCGCTCGCGCGGCATAAGGT
>JAGWIH010000119.1 GCA_028866355.1 Alphaproteobacteria bacterium | reverse complement strand
TTGCCGCGCGCCTCGTCGTCGGCTGCGGCGAGCGCCGAGGCTTGCAGCACCAGCTCGACCGCCTCGCGCGTCGTCATGAAATAGCGCGAGATGTCGGGATGCGTCACCGTCAGCGGCCCGCCGGCGGCGAGCTGGCGCTGGAACAGCGGCACGACCGATCCGGTCGAACCGAGCACGTTGCCGAAGCGCACGGTGACGAAGCGCGTCCCGCCGGTGCGCCGCGCTTCGATGACGTCAAGCGCCTGGCAGATGCCTTCGGCGAGGCGCTTGGACGCGCCCATGACGTTCGTCGGATTGACCGCCTTGTCGGTCGAGATCATCACCATCGCGCGCACGCCGTGGGTGCGGCACGCCTCGGCCAGGTGCCGCGTGCCGAGGACGTTGGTCATCACGCCTTCCAGCGGATTCGCTTCCACCATGGGCACGTGTTTGAGCGCGGCGGCATGAAACACCAGCTCCGGCCGCTCCGCCGCCAGCACCGCGTCGATGCGCCGGCTGTCGCGCACGTCGCCGATCAGCGCGGCGCGCGGGATATCCGGAAACCGCTCGAGAATCTCGCGCTCGATCGAATAGAGCGCGAATTCGCCGTTGTCGAACAGCGTCAGCCGCGCCGGCCCGAAGGCCGCGATCTGACGCGTGAGTTCCGACCCGATCGTGCCGCCGGCGCCGGTGACCAGCACGCGGCGTCCGGCGACCAGGGCGCGCATGCTGTTGCGGTCGAGCACGGTTTGCGGCCGGCCAAGCAGGTCTTCGATCGCGACTGGCTCGATGGTGCGGTTCTCGTCAATGCGGGTGTCTTTGAATTCGGTCAGCCGTGGCAGCCGCGCCAGCGGAATGCCAAGGTCGTTGGTGACATCGAGCAGCCGCTGGACTGCGGCACCGTCGAGGCCGCGGCCTGTCAGGATCATCCGTTGCGGCTTGTCGCCGCGCGTCGCCAGCCATTCGACCACGCGTGGCAGCGCGTCGAGGGTGCCGAGCACCGTGACACCGCCGATCTCGCGCCCGACCCGCTGATCGTCGTCGGAAAGGATTCCGACCACACGATAGGCCTGCTGCGCGTCGCGATAGGTCGTGCGGATGAACAGGTCGGCGCCTTCGCCGGCGCCGATCAACAGGACCGGCACCGAATTGCGCGCCGCGTCCGTGCGCAGGATGTTGCGCAAGCTGCCGTCCTTCAGCAGTCGATAGATGAAACGCGGACCGCCGAGCAGCGCCATCAGCACCAGCCAGTTGATGCCGACGATCGAGCGCGGCAGCGCCTCGAGGCGAGTGACCAGGAACATCAGCGGGAAATAGATCAGCACGACAAGCGTGACGGCCTTCGCCAGTCCGATGAGATCGGGCAGCGACGCATAGCGCCAGATGCCGCGATAGAGGCCCGAGGCGTAGAACACCGCCGCCGCCGTTGCGGCGAACATGAGGTCGTAGGTCCAGATCAGCTCGTGCGAATAATGCGCGATGCCGTCGCCGACGCGCAGATAGAACGACAACCAGAACGAGATCGCCGCCATGACGATGTCATGGGTATAGGCGGCTCCGGCGCGGCGGCTGACGATGGTCATGGGTTTCGGCGACGTTACGTGAGCCGCCGCCGGCCCAGCAAGAAAAATGCGGCCGGGCCACGCGTGCCGCGGCTTTCAACGGGCTGGCGGCGCGCGGACCGGATCGGGCAGGATGCGTGCCGATGCTCTATATCGTCAGCAAGGTCCTCCAGGTCGTCTTCGATCCCGGCAACCTGTTGTTGATCGTTCTCGCCATCGGCGCGTGGCGGTTATCGGCCAGCCGGGGACGTAAGGGCTTGGCGCTGATCGTGCTGGTGCTGGTCGCCGGCGCCGCCGCGGCGATCGAGCCGCTGGCGTCGTTGCCGTTGGTGCCGCTTGAGGACAGGTTTCCCGTTCTGCACCCGCTGCCTGCCAAGGTCGACGGCATCATCCTGCTTGGCGGCGCCGTCGATCCTGAACGCACCGCCGAATACGGCCAGGTGGCGCTCAATCCGTCGGCCGCACGCGTCACCGAAACCTTGCGTCTGGCGCAACATTATCCGGCGGCGCGCATCGTGTTGTCGGGTGGCGTCGGCGGCCTGCTGAACGAGCCGACGACGGAAGCGGCGGCGACGGCGCAGCTTCTGACCGAGCTCGGTGTTGCCGCGGATCGCCTGGTGATCGAGGACAAATCGCGCACGACACACCAAAACGCCGTGTTCTCGAAACAGGTCGTCGATCCCAAGCCGGGCGAAGTCTGGGTCCTCGTGACGTCCGCCGATCACATGCCGCGGGCGGTCGGCTGCTTCCGCGCCGTCGGCTGGCCGGTCGTCGCCGATCCGGTCGATTTCGAGGCCGTTCGACGCTTCCATATTTCGCTGGCGCACGGGCTCGCCAGCATTGATCTGGCGGCACACGAATGGCTCGGCCTCGTCGCCTATCGCGTCGCCGGTTGGACCAACGCGTTGTTTCCCGCTCCCTAGCGGCCGACTTCGCGCAACAGCTCGCGATAGAGCGTGCGTGTCGCGGCGGCGATTGCTTCGTCCGAAAATCCCTGTTCGACGCGTTTGCGGCCGGCCGCGCCGAGCCTTGCGCGCAACGCGGCGTCGCGCGCCAGCGTCGTCAGCGCTTCGGCCAGCGCCGCTTCGTCGCCGGGCGGAACCAAAAGCGCGTTGACTTGGTGTTGTGCGATGCTGCGTACGCCGGCGATGTCGCTGGCGACGATCGGCCGCGCCATCGCGGCAGCCTCGAGGAGGCTCTTCGGCACGCCTTCGCCGCCGAGCGACGCCAGCGCCGCGATATGCGCGTCGCGCCACACATCGCGCACGTCGTCGCGGCGGCCGAGCCACGTGACGCCCGGCAACGTCGCCCAGCGTTGCAGCGTCGCGCGCGCGATCGCGCTCGGATTCTCGTCGTCGCTGTCGCCGGCAAGCACCAAGCGTAGGTCAACGCCCTGCTGCCGTGCCCGCTGCTGCGCCGCGACGAGGACGCCGACGCCTTTGATCGCGATCATCCGGCCGGCATAAGCCACGGTGACGGGCGGCGCCGCCGGTTCCGGCGCGGGCGTGAAGCGCGTTAGATCGACGCCCGATCCCGGGATCAGCACGATGCGCGCCGCTTTGCCGGGGCAGATCACGGCCAGTGCTTGCCGATCCTCCTCGTTTTGCACGATGACCCGGCCGCGCCGGCCGAACAGCGCCATCGGCGCGATCCACCGCGCCAGCCGCCCCAGCAGCCGCGCCGCCGGCCGGTCCGAGCCGCCGAGATACCCCATGCCGGTGACCATGCCGACGACGATCGGCACGCCCGCGAGCCGCGCGGCGATGCCACCCAGCAACGCCGGCTTCAACGCGACGTGATGCACGATCAGCGGCCGCTCGCGGCGGTAGAGCCGGCGGATCTCCGCAATCGCCGCCAGGGTGGCCAAGGGTCCAACCGCGCGCCGCTTCCAGCGCAACGGATGCAGGCCGAACCCTTCGGCGCGGATGGCCTCGCCGTGCGCCGAAACCCGCGTCGCCACCGCCACGTCGAAGCCGCTGTCGCGTGCCGCGCGCGCCATCGGCAGCCGGTGCGAGCAGAAATACCAATCCTCGGTGACGAGGAAGATCAGCTTCGGCCGCTCAGGCGACATCGGCGGGGCTCGCGGCGAGCAGCGAGGCGGTGAGCCAAATGATCGACAGCCACCATTCTTGCCAGATGCCGAAGCTTAAAAGCGCGATGACCGTCACCGTCGCCGCCCAACCGAGCGCGCCGGCCTGCGCCTCCCGGCCGTTCCCAAACCGCCAGCCGACGCGGTAGAGCGCCCAGACGACCACTGCCAGACACAGGATCGTGCCGGGAATGCCAAGCTCGACGCGCCATTGCATCAGCGCGTCGTGCGGATGCAACGGCATGGCGTCGTGTCCGGGCCCAAGCTCAAGGCCCGGCAAGGTCGTGCCGAAATCGCGCTTGCCGCCGGGCAATTCGCGCGATGCGTCCATGCCCCAGCCGAGCAGCGGCCGTTCGGCGATCCGCTCGGCGGCAAACCGCCAGATCAGCAGGCGATGAATACCCGAGGGTTTGACCCATGGTGCGTCGTGTTGAATCTGCACCGTGGTTTGATAAGTCGGCACCGCGATCGGGAACAGCGTTGCGCCCGCGATCAACGAAGCGACGAGCGCGCCGGCGACGAGCCGCGGCGCAACCGTTGCTACTGCGAAACCCGCGAGCCCGACGACGAGCGCGAGAAGAGAGGCACTGCTCGGCATGACATAAACGCCGAGCCCGACGAGGGCGGCGAGTCCGACCTGAAGCACGCGCCGGCGCCGTAGTGCCAGTGCCGCTGGCCACAGCATCAAGACCAATGTGGTCGCGCCGCGGTCGTATCGTGATTCGTTGACGTAGAGCCCGGAGCTCCAGCCGTGAATCCAGCGCGCCAAAGTCGCGTCGGTCGCCCATTCGAACAGCAGCAATCCGGCACCCAACGCTGCGCCGATGGCCGCGGCGACGCCGACGCGGCCGCGCTCGCGCGGCGTCAACGCGCGCGCCGCCGCGAGCGCGATGAAACCTTCGATTCCGATCGCAAGAAACCGCGCGCCTTCGACTAGGCTGTGGCCCGGCAAAATCGACCACGTCGCCGACAGCAACGCGAACAGCGCAACCGCGAACCACAGCGCCGCCAACCGCCACAAGAGCCGGCTGGCGGCGAGCAGTCGGCGCGGTGCGGCGACGATCAAGGCAACGGCCGTCACGCTTAGCAGCGGCGCAAGACCCAACGGCGCCAGAACGGCGAGCGGAGGCGCCACGACTCCGGCCGCCGCCAGGATCATCGCCGGCGGGCTCATGCGTGCGGACGCGCTCGTCACAACCATGCGCGCTTTATAGGCGAGAACCGCGCGCCCGCCCACCTTCGGCGTCGACGAACCAACGGCAGGTCACATCGAGGCCTTCAGCCAGGCTGAACGGCGGCCGCCATCCCAGGCGGGTGCGTGTTGCGTCGTCGTCGACGCGCAGCGAGCCGACCAGCCGCTCGCCGGTGGCGGCGCGCAGCAGCCATGCCGGTGCCGGAAACAGCCGCGCCGGCGCGCCGATGCGCCGGCCGATCTCGCGTACCAATTCGGGCGTACTGAGCTCCGCGTCGTCGCGCACCAGAAAAACCTGGCCGGCCGCCGCCGAATGGTTCAGCGCCGTGGCGATCAACGCTGTCAGGTTGTCGCGGAAGACGAAGGCACGCCGGTTGCGGATTGCGGCCAAGGGCAGCGGAACGCCGCGAGCGATCCAGCGCAGCAGTGCGCGGAAATTGCCTTTGACCCCGGGCCCGTATACCAGCGGCGGCCGGATGACCGTCAGGCCCGGAGCGCCGTGCTCGCGCATCGCCGTTTCGATCGTGAGCTTCGCGCGCCCATAGGCATCGCGCGGCGCGGGCGGGCTCGTCGCCGCAAACGGCCGGTCGCTCGTCGTTTCGCCCAGCACCTTGATCGAGCTCAAGAGGATCGTGCGCTCGATGCCGGCTGCCATCGCCGCATCGGCAATCGCGGCCGCCGTGTCGCGCTCGGACGCGAACCAGGAATCGCCGCCGGCTGGCGCATGGGCGCGGCTGGCGAGATGGATCACCGCCCGTGCACCGTGCAAAAGACCGCGCCAGTCGCTATGGCGATCGAGCGTGCCGGCAATGCGCGCTTCGACCGGCGGCGCAAACGCGGCGGCGGTTCGCGTCACGGCGCGCACCGCGAACCCCTGCGCGACGAGATGACCGACCAGCGCGCGGCCGATAAAACCGGCGGCGCCCAGAATCACGACCGGGCGCGGATCCGCTGTCGTCGGCATGCGTGGGCTAATCCGCGGCGCCGCGGCGCGCGAAACCGGCGAGCATCGCCGCGCTGAGCACGACGGCAAGGCCGAGACCGATCAAAGGCCAGTTCATCGCCACCAGCGCCAGCACGATCAGGCCGATATCGCCGGCCAGCACCCATCGTGCGACGGCGGCATGGTCGTTGCCGCGCAACGCGCGCTGATAGAAATGATCGCGGTGCGCCCGCCACAGCGCTTCGCCGCGCCGCGCCCGTCGCACCAGCGTCACGGTCGCGTCCGCCAGATAATAAAGCGGCAGGATCAGCGCCGGCGCCCAGTGTCCGCCGCGCGCCAGCACCAGCAACAGCCACCCCATGACGTAACCGAGCGGCACGCTGCCCGCGTCGCCGAGGAAGACGCTCGCCGGCTGCCAGTTGAAGCGGAGGAAGCCGAGCGCGACAGCGACACCGACCAGCGCTGCGGGGGCCAGGTTGCCGCCGCCGGCCAGCGACACTGCGGCGATGCCGGCGCCGACGCAAACCGTCTCGACGCCGGTGATGCCGTCGATGCCGTCCATGAAATTGTAGAGATTGACGAACCACACCCACAGCAGCGCGGCGGCGGCGCGATCGACGGGCAACGGCAACAGGCCCTGGAAGACAAGCGCGTTATGTGGAAAGAACGCCAAGGCGATCAGGGCGGCGACGAAATGCGCCGCCAACCGTAATGCAACGGGGAGGCCGCGGAGGTCGTCGACGAACGATAGGAGTGCGAGCGACGCGGTCACCAGCGCGACGACGACCGTGTCGGGCGGCATCGCGCCGCGCGCCGCGAGCGCGAGCCAGGCGATGACCAGCGCCGCGATCACGCCGAGTCCGGCGCCGCGTGGCACCGGCGTCGCATGCGACGAGCGCGCGCCCGGCCGATCGAGAATCGCGCGGCGGCGCAGCCAGTCGCGCAGCAATACGGTCAGGATCGCGCTGCCGAATCCGGCGGCCAGCACGATCGCCCCCGCCACCGCCGCGTCCCCGTCCATGCGCGCGCCGCACCGTCCTGCCGAAGCCGCGGCTGTGATAAGCCGCGGCGGCGTCGCGTGCAACCGGCTCCTGGTCAGGCCGCGTTCAGCAGTGGATGACCGCCGAACA
>JAGWIH010000118.1 GCA_028866355.1 Alphaproteobacteria bacterium | reverse complement strand
CAAGCTCCCTATGGCTGTTAACGGCCCGGCGCTGGTCGAGGATCGAGCATCAGCCGCCCGGGCCTAGCCGGCAAAGCCGGCAAGGAGGCCGCGGAATATACAGCAAGAACGCGGCGGCGCAAGCGGCAAAACCGCTGATGGCGCAGGGACTTAATGACGCGAGAGGCTACAGAATGAAGCTCACCGCGCCGAGGGCGCCAAGCTCTTCGCCGTCGAGGGTCGCCCGGCGTTCGGCGATCTTGAGGGCGCCGTTCTCACGCCGCAGCTTGAAGCGGTAATGCCCGACGTACTCGCGCCGGTCGTCGCCGCGACGGAAGCGATAAACCACGAAATTGGCGGCGGCTTCGATCGTATCGCCGTCGTGGCCGGTCACGCGCACGTTCGAGATCAGCCGGCGCGTGCGCGACGGCGGGTATTCGGCGTGCGCGCTCGGATCCTTGAGGCGTTTGACGCGCTCGACCAGCCGCGCGTGGTCGTCGGCGACAGTGAACAACGTCGTCCGGTGGTCGGCATCGGGCTTGTCGTTGGGCGGTACGTAATAGCCGCAATCCGCGGTCGTCAGCGCGAGCCATTCGTCGAGCTGCCAAGCATCGAGCAACGCCGCCTCGCGATAGAGGAATTCTTCGACCTCTTCGCGCATCGCGCTCGTCGTATTGCGCCGGTCGCTCATCCGGTGCGATCCATCAACTCGCTCCACCGGCGCCAGAAGACCCGCATGTGGCCTTCGTCGGTGTTGAGCTGCGCATCGGCCGATTTCGCCATGCCGCGCGACATGTCGGACCAGCCGACCTCGCGCCATGCCGCCAGCCCCTGTTGCACCGCTTCGAGCGCGGCGACGTCGTCGGGCGTGGCGAACCCGCCCGGACCGTAGAACGTAAGGAACGCATCCAGCCGCCGCGCGCGCTGCGCCGGCGTTTCTTCGGCCGGACCGAGACACCAAGCCGTGACGCGCATGCGATCGGGCGCCGTCGGAAAGAAGGTGCGCACGGTCACCGACGAGCCATCGTTGAGCGCCAGATTGGGAAAAACGACCAGATTGCGATTGGTGTCGGCGATGCGCGCGGCGCGTTCCTCGCCGAGACGTGTGACCAACTCGCGGCGGATCGCTTCGATGTCGGCTTTCGCATCGTCGCCATAGATCGAGATCCAGCGCGCCACCGGCCGGCCTCGGAAATTGACGTTGTCGGTCGTGAGATGGCCGTTGCCGAGATCCTTGCCCCAGCCTTTGGACGGTAGCAGCAAGCCTTCCTCTTTCGGCGGCCGTACGTTGACGCCGGCGTTCTTCATGTAGTTGAGCCAGGTCGTGTGCACGGTCGGCAGGTGATAGTCGTCGACGCTGTTCTCGACCAAGAGTTTCCAGTTCGCTTTGACGTCGTATTCCTGGACGCCGGCTATGATCTCCATTCGTCCGGACGGCGATTGGTCGACGACCAGGTCGATATACTCCTTGGCCCCGGCGAGATAATCGGCGAGCGGCGGCGCCGCGCGATCGAAACAGGCAAAATAAAAATCGCGATAGTGCTCAAGCCGCGGCACGGCGACCAATCCGAAGTTCCGTTTATTGAACGCGGCGCCATAGGCCTCGGGACCGGGCACGGCCTTGAGCGCGCCGTCGGTTTCATAGGTCCAGCCGTGGTACATGCACATGAATTGGCGCGCGTTGCCTTCGCGTTCGCGGCACACCGTCGCGCCGCGGTGGCGGCAGGAATTCAACAACGCGTGAATTGCGCCCGTCTTGTCGCGGCAGAAAATCACCGGCCGTCCCGCGACGTGCCGCGTACGAAAATCGCCGGGCTTGGCGAGCTCCGAGGCGTGGCCGACATAGATCCAGCAGGTGTCGAAGATGGCGCGGTGTTCTTTTTCGAGCACGGCCGGCGAGACCAGCGCCTCGCGCGACAGCGAGAACGTGTTCTTGGCGCGATCTTCGATGACGTAGCGGTCGGTCATGGCGGCGGTCGCTGGCTGGCGGCGAGTATAGCAAGGCGTTGCACGGCAGAAGCGGCGCATTTCGCGCCGGCGGCGGCCCGCGCCGCGCGCGTTTCAGCCGCTTTACAGGCCACCGACGTGGGTGTATCCGGTGCGCCGGGAGGAATCATGCGGGCGTGGCTTTTCGTGGCCCTGGCGGCACTCGTCGCCGGTTGCGTACCGGTCGATCGCGTTTCGGCGCGCGACGCGATCGGCGTGTCTGCCGCGACCGGCAAAGCGGCCGACGATGCCGCGGCGCAGAAGCTGCTCGCGTGGAAAGCGAATCAAGTCTGCACCGTGCCTGGCTACGAGGTGCAGAAAAAGGATGTCGCGCCGGCCGAAGGGCAGGAGAAGATTCTTGACTGGCAGCTGCGCTGCGAGCCCTACGCGGCGATGACGCCGATCCGGTTTTGACCTGAGTTGAGCATGAGCCGCGCATTCGTTTTTCCCGGTCAGGGTTCGCAAGCGGTCGGCATGGGCCGCGAGCTGCATGCCGCGTTCGCGACGGCGCGTGACGTATTCGGTGAAGTCGACGAGGCGCTGAAGCAGAATCTGTCGCGCCTGATGTTCGAAGGACCGGAAAACGAGCTGGTCCTTACTGAAAACGCGCAGCCGGCGCTGATGGCGGTGAGCCTGGCGGCGATGCGCGTGATGGAAAAGGATGGCGGTCTCGATTTAAAGCGTCACGCCGCGTTCGTTGCCGGCCATTCGCTGGGCGAATATTCCGCGCACGCCGCGGCGCACGCGGTTTCCATCGCCGATGCGGCGCGGCTGTTGAAGCGGCGCGGCCGGGCGATGCAGCGGGCCGTGCCGGTGGGCTTGGGCGCAATGGCGGCGCTGCTTGGGCTCGAGCTCGATGCGGCGCGCGCCGTCGCCAGCGAGGCGGCGCAAGGCGAAGTGCTCGAGGCGGCGAACGACAACGGTGCCGGCCAGGTCGTGGTCAGCGGTCATCGGACGGCGGTCGAGCGCGCGGTGGTGCACGCCGCGACGCGCGGCGCCAAACGCGCCATCATGTTGCCCGTGAGCGCGCCGTTCCATTGCGCGTTGATGGAACCGGCGGCGCGCGAGATGGCGGAGGCGCTGGCGGAGGTCACGTTCGTCGAGCCAGTGGTGCCCGTGGTTGCCAACGTCACGGCCACGGCTGTGCGCGATCCGGCCGAGATCAAGGACCTGTTGGTGCAGCAGGTCACCGGCCTGGTGCGCTGGCGCGAGTGCGTGCTTTACATGAAAGGCCAGGGCGTGAGCGCATTGGTCGAAGTCGGCGCGGGCCGCGTGCTGAGCGGCCTCGCCAAGCGGATCGACCGCGAGATGACCGGTCAGTCGCTCGGCACGCCGGCCGAGATCGAGGCTTTCCTCAAGACGCTGTGAACGGCGGAAGGAATTCCATGTTCGACCTAAACGGCAAGGCGGCGCTGGTCACCGGCGCATCAGGTGGGATCGGCGGCGCGATCGCCCGCGCGTTGCACGGTGCCGGCGCCAAGGTGCTGCTGGCTGGCACCAAGGTCGACAAATTGACCACGCTCAAGGAAGTGCTGGGCGCGCGTGCAGAAATCGCCGCCGCCGATCTCGGCGATCCGGCGGCCGCCGAGACATTAATCAAGGCGGCCGATGAACGCTTCGGCCAGCTCGACATTCTGATCAACAACGCTGGCCTGACGAAAGACGGGTTGGCGATGCGGATGAAAGACGAGGATTGGGCCAAGGTGATCGAGGTCGATTTGACCGCCGGCTTTCGGCTCGCGCGCGCGGCGTTGCGCGGCATGATGAAACGGCGCTGGGGCCGCATCATCGGCATTGGCTCGGTCGTGGGCAGCACGGGCAATCCGGGCCAGGCAAATTACGCGGCGGCGAAAGCCGGCATGATCGGCATGACCAAGGCGCTCGCTGCCGAAGTTGCGTCGCGTGGCATCACGGTCAATTGCGTCGCACCCGGTTTCATCGCGACGGCGATGACCGACGTGCTGTCGACGGACCAGAAGGCAAAGCTCGAAACTGCCATTCCGTTGGGCCGGCAAGGCACGCCCGACGAGGTCGCGGCCTGTGTCCTGTTTCTTGCCAGCGACGAATCGCGGTACGTCACCGGCCACACGCTTCACGTCAACGGCGGCCTGGCGATGCTGTGAACCGCCGTTCGAACGAGGGTGGCCATGGCCCGCCATCTATGTTATGTCAGCCCCGCCTCGTCCGACGGCGTAGCCCGGGCGTACGGGCGGGTGTCTAACACCTTGATCAACCAACATTTGTAGCTAGCAGCGCGTCAATCTTACTGAGGTAAGTCTCATGAGCGATATCGCCGACCGGGTTAAGAAAATTGTCGTCGAGCATCTGGGTGTTGACGACTCAAAAGTCACCGAGAACGCCAGCTTCATCGACGATCTGGGCGCCGACAGCCTCGATACCGTCGAATTGGTCATGGCGTTCGAAGAGGAATTCGGCTGCGAAATTCCCGACGATGCGGCCGAGAAGATCGTGACCGTGAAGGACGCGGTGAACTTTATCGAGCAGCACAAATCCTAGCGTTTCGTCCATGAGACGCGTTGTCGTCACCGGTTGCGGCGTCGTCACGCCTTTGGGCGTGGGGACGGAGACTGTCTGGAAACGCCTACTCGAAGGCCAATCCGGCGTACGCGCGATCCAGAATTTCGACGTGTCAGACCTGCCGGCGAAGATCGCCGGCCAGGTGCCGCGCGGCGAAACCGCGTCGGGCTCGTTCAACGCCGACGATTGGGTTCCGCCCAAGGAACAGCGCAAGATGGACGAGTTCATCGTCTTCGCGCTGGCGGCGGCGCAGCAGGCGGTTGAGGATTCCGGCTGGAAGCCCACCGATCCAGTCGATCGCGAGCGCACCGGTGTGATGATTGGCTCCGGTATCGGCGGATTGCCCGGCATCACCGAAGGCGCGCTGACCGTCCACGAAAAGGGCCCGCGGCGGCTGTCGCCGTTCTTCATTCCTGCCAACCTGATCAACTTGGCATCGGGTCACGTTTCGATTCGGTACGGCTTCAGCGGCCCCAATCACGCCGTGGTCACCGCGTGTTCGACCGGCGCGCACGCGATCGGCGACGCCGCGCGGATCATCATGTGGGACGACGCTGACGTGATGGTCGCGGGCGGTACCGAGGCGGCGATCTGTCGCATCGGCATCGCCGGGTTCGCCGCGGCGCGGGCGCTCTCGACCAAGTTCAACGACGAGCCCCAACGCGCTTCGCGCCCGTGGGATCGCGACCGCGATGGTTTCGTGATGGGCGAGGGCTCTGGCATCGTCGTGCTCGAGGAGCTCGAGCATGCCAAGAAGCGCGGCGCCAAGATCTACGCCGAAGTAATTGGCTATGGCATGTCCGGCGATGCGCACCACATCACGGCGCCGGCAGAGGACGGCAGCGGCGCATTCCGCGCCATGCGCAACGCGCTCAACCGCGCCAAGCTCACGCCCGAGCAGATCGATTATGTCAATGCGCACGGCACGTCGACGCCCCTTGGTGATGAGATAGAACTTGGCGCCGTCAAGCGGCTCTTTGGCGAGGCGGCTTATAAGCTGTCGATGTCGTCGACAAAGTCGGCGATCGGCCATTTGTTGGGCGCGGCCGGCAGCGTCGAAGCGATCTTTTCGATCCTGGCGTTGCGCGACCGCACGGTGCCGCCAACGCTCAATCTCGAAAACCCGTCGCCGAGTTGCGACATCGATCTCGTGCCGCTCGAGGCGAAGCAGCGGCCGGTGCGTTACGCGTTGAGCAATTCCTTCGGATTTGGCGGGACCAACGCGTCGCTGATCTTCGGCCCGGCGCCCTGATATGCGGTGGCTCCGTTACGGCGCGCTGGGGATCATCGCCCTGGTGGTCGTGGCGGCGGCTGTGCTCGGATGGGGCGTCGGCGTTTATTTCGCCGCCGGACCGCTCGTTAAAGCCAAAACCGTCGTCGTACCGAAAGGGTCGAGCGTCGACCAAGTTGCCGAAACCCTCAGCAACGCTGGCGTCATCGCGCACCCGTGGGCGTTTGCCGCCGCGGCGCGCGTGACCGGAACCGCCGACCGGCTGAAGGCGGGCGAGTATGACTTCGCCGCGGCGATCAGTCCGCGGGCGGTAATCGACCTGTTGCTGTCCGGCAAGGTCGTGCGTCATAAACTGACGGTGGCCGAAGGCCTTACCAGCGTCGAGATCGTGGCGCAGGTCGAAGCGGCGCCCGCGCTCGATGGCACGATTACGATTCCGCCGCCCGAAGGCAGCGTGTTGCCGCAAACCTATTTCTACATCTATGGCGAGCAACGCAACGAGTTGATCGCGCGCATGACGCATGCGATGGACGCGGTCGTGGCAAAGGCTTGGGCCGGACGCGCGCCGAATCTGCCGCTTGCCAATGCACAACAGATGGTGACGTTGGCCTCGATCATCGAACGCGAAACCGCGCGCGCGGACGAGCGCCCACGGGTCGCCGGCGTCTATATCGACCGGCTGCGGATCAACATGCCGTTGCAGGCCGATCCGACGGTGATCTACGGCTTGACCAATGGCGGCCAAAAACCGCTCGGTCGCGCGCTTGGCCACGACGATCTGCTCGTCGATACGCCGTACAACACCTATAAATTCAAGGGCCTGCCGCCGACGCCGATCTGCAATCCGGGCGAGGCGGCGCTGCTTGCTGCCGTGCATCCCGATCTGCGCGGCGAGCTCTATTTTGTCGCCGATGGCGACGGCGGCCATCGCTTTGCCAAGACGCTCGCGCAGCAGGACAAGAATATCGGCGAGCTGCGCGCGCACACACAGGCCAAAACGGCCGGCGCCGGACAATAGCGCTGCTGTTGTTGCCGGGGCGAGCCAAGGCTATAAGCTTTGGACCACACAGAGGATTCGCCCTGCCATGAGCGTTGCCAGCATGACCGGATTCGCGCGGTCGGAAGGGCATGCCGACGGACTCGCTTGGGTGTGGGAGATCAAGAGCGTC
>JAGWIH010000117.1 GCA_028866355.1 Alphaproteobacteria bacterium | reverse complement strand
CCGATCCGCGCCTTGAGGAGCGCACGCGCCACCGGCGCGATCCAGCTCACCTGGCCGCGGTCGGCGTCGGCCTCGTCGACGCCGACGATGGTGACCGTGTGCTCCTTGTCGTCGGACGTGGCGTAGGTGACGGTCGCGCCGAAGAACACCTGGTCGCGGTTGGTCTGCGCCGCCGGATTGACAATCTCGGCGATCTCAAGCCGCTTGGTCAGGAAGCGGATACGGCTGTCGATCTCGCGAAGGCGCTTCTTGCCATAGATGTAATCGCCGTTCTCGGAGCGATCGCCATTGCCGGCAGCCCACGATACGGTTTCGACCACCTTCGGCCGCTCGACCTTGATCAGCGCCTTGAGCTCGTCCTGCAAGCGGCGATGGCCCGTGGCGGTGATGTAGTTCTTGGCACCCGCCGGCAACGCCGGACCACCGTCGAATTCGACATCGTCCGCCGCAGCGTCGGTTTCCTTGGTGAACGCCTTGTTCATGGCGCGATCTTGCCATCGCCGCGAGCGCGCGCCAAGATCGCGCATATGAAAGCCCGTCGCGCCCCATCCTTGTCGCAGCGCGCCGACGAGCTCGAGCACCGGCAGATGGCCGAGCTCGAACGGCTGGTCGACCGCTCAGTATTGTTTACGTCAGGCGACCGCGACCCAACTGAACCGGTGCCGATGCGCTTCAAGACACTGGCGCCAGAACAGCATGTGTTGATGGGCGACGATCCGCGTCTCAAGAAAATGCCGCCGCAGCCGACGCTAATGGATTTCTTTCGGCTGCGCTTCGCGCCGGCGCATCACCTGCTGCAAAGCGCGACGCACGCGCGCAAAGCCGGCATGAACGAAAAGGTCATCACCGCCTGCCTGCTGCACGACATCGCAATCCTGGGATTTATCCGCGCCGATCACGGCTATTGGGGCGCGCAGCTGGTCGAGCCCTATGTCGACGAGGAAGTGTCATGGGCGATCCGCGCGCATCAGGCGCTGCGTTTCTTTCCGGACGAAAGCGTCGGCTACACCTATCCCGAAATGTATGTCCGGCTATTCGGCGCCGACTACAAGCCGGAGCCTTACGTCGAAGAGGCCTATCGCCGCGCGCGGAAGCACAAATGGTACATGACCGCGCGCATGATCACCGTCTACGACGTCTATTCCTTCGACGCCGCCGCCACGGTGAACTTCGACGACTTCGCCGACATCCTCGGCCGCAACTTCAACCAGCCGGACGAAGGTTTGGGCTTCGACAATAGCCCGGTCGCGCATATGTGGCGCACCATCATCTGGCCGACGAAGTTCCTCTAGCGCATTGCCGGTGGTTACCGACCCGGCGGGCGGTAGCTCACCGACTTGCCGATTGCGACGTCCATCTCTTCGACGGTGAGCAGCGGCGTCAGGCTGAGCTTCGCAAAACCGGCGGCGTTCACCGCCAGCGAAAACGCGGCCGCTGCAGTGTTGCTTGGCAGATCGACGATGGTAATCACGTCGTCGGCGCCGAAGGCGAAATAGAAGGCTTCGAGCTTGCCGCCGTCGGATTCGATGAGCTTGGCCACGGCAGCGCGGCGGCCCGACGCTTTGTCCTTCTCCAGGCCTTTGACGCCATCCGCGGTATAGGAAACCCGCACCAGATATTTCGGCATGTTGTCCTCCCCTGCTGTGCAACAGCGGCGCGGATGATAGCATCGACCGAGCGCCGCCGCGATTCGGCTGCGCGACTATGGGAGATCGCGCATGATCCGCATCGATCCGAAGGCGACGGCCTGCGTCACCATCGACATGCACCGCGGGCATCTTGACCCCGCTGTAGCAACGCTGCCGCTGCCGGCGGAGCGCTGCGGCCCGGTGATCGCGCGTTCGGCCAAGCTGTTCGATGCCTTGCGCCGGCGCCGCGTGCCGATCGTGCACGTCGTCACCGAGTATCGCGATCCGGAGGAGATCAAGGCCAATCCGTTCTGGCACGGCGAGCCGGGCGACAACCGGCCGAAGATGCGCCAAGGCGCCTTCACGCATAACCTTGTCGGCAGCCGCGGCACCGAGATCATTCCCGACCTGCTGCGCGACGGCGACCATGTCGTGCGCGGCAAGAAGCGCTACAGCCCCTATCTCGGCACCGACCTCCTGTTCCTGCTCCAAAGCCGGCTCGGCGTCGGCACGCTGATCCTCGCCGGCATCAACACGACGTCGTGCGTGCTGTGCTGTGCTTTTGAGTCCACCAATCTCGATTTCAAGGTGGTGATCGCGTCGGACGCCGTCGACACCATGGACGGACCGGAGATGCACCGCTTCGCGCTCGACCTGATGGGGCGCACCGTCGGCTGGCCGATGACCAACGACGAGATCGTGCAGGCGCTGGCGGCGTAGTTAAATTTACGCGCCGCCGATGCGAGCGAGCGCGGCGTCGAGCCGGGAGAGTGCAGCGCGCGCTTCAGCCTGGCGCTCGCGCTGTTCCTCGACGGCTTCGGCCTTGGCTTTGGCTAGAAACTGCTCGTTGCCGAGCTTGGCGGCGATTTTGTCGAGCTCGGCGCGGACGCCCTGTGCCTCCTTCTGGAGCCGGGCGCGTTCCTTGCCGATGTCGATGGCGCCGGCGAAATCGAGCAGCAGCGACGCGCCTTCGACTACCACCTGGATGGTGTTCTGCTTGGCCGGCGCCGCGGCATCGACCGGATGGACGCGCGACAGCCGCGCGAGACGGCGGATCAGCGCGTCGTGGCGCACGAGCCAATCTTTCTTTTCACCGCCGGCCTCGGTGACATAGGCCGCGATCTCCTGCGCCGGCGGCACATTCATCTCGGCGCGCGCCGTGCGAATCTGGGCGATGAGCGCTACCACCCAATCCATTTCGGCCGACGCGTCATGATCGACCAGCGCCGCATTGAGCGCCGGCCATTGACCTTGAATGAGCAGCCCGCCTCTGCCATCCGTCAGATGCTTCCACAGCTCTTCGGTGACGAACGGCATGATCGGATGCAGCAGATGGACGAGGCGCGACAGAACCCACGCCGTCATGGCGCGGGTTTCCGTTTTGGCGGCGGCGTCGGTGCCGGTCAGCAGCGGCTTGGCGAATTCGACGTACCAGTCGCAGAACGTGCCCCAGGTGAAGTGATAAAGCGTCTCGGCGACGGCGTTGAATTCGAAGGCTTCGAGCGCCTCGGTTGCGCGCAGCGCCGCCTGTACCAGCGATCCGGCGATCCATTTGTTGAGCGTCAGCTTCGCCTTCGCCGGATCAAATTTCGGATCGAGCCGGCATTCGTTCATCTCGGCGAAGCGCGCCGCGTTCCACAATTTGGTGGCGAAGTTGCGATAGCCCTCGATGCGGCTTTCGGCGAGCTTGACGTCCCGGCCCTGCGCCGCCAGCGCGGTCAGCGTGAAGCGCAACGCGTCGCAGCCGTACTTGCCGATGATGGCGAGCGGATCGACGATGTTGCCTTTCGACTTCGACATCTTCTGGCCGCGTTCGTCGCGCACCAGCGCGTGGATGTAGACCGTCTTGAACGGCACCTCGCCCATAAACTTGCAGCCCATCATCATCATCCGCGCGACCCAGAAGAAGATGATGTCGAAGCCGGTTACCAGCACGTCAGTCGGGTAATAGCGGCTGAGCTCGATCGTCTCCTCTGGCCAACCTAAAGTCGAGAACGGCCACAGCGCCGACGAGAACCACGTATCGAGCACGTCGTCATCGCGCGTCAGCACCACGTCGTTACCGTAATGCGCACGCGCCGCCGCCTTGGCCGCGTCCTCGGTTTCCTCGACGAAAACCCGGCCGTCGGGCGCGTACCAAGCCGGAATCTGGTGGCCCCACCAGATCTGCCGCGAGATGCACCACGGCTGAATGTTGCGCATCCATTCGAAAAACGTGTTTTCCCACTGCCGCGGCACGAACACCGTGGCGCCGCGTTCCACGGCCTCGATCGCCGCCTTGGCCAATTCCTTGGCGTTGACGTACCACTGGTCGGTGAGCCACGGCTCGATGACAACGCCCGAGCGGTCGCCGTAAGGCACCATCAGGGTATGCGGCTCGGTCTTCTCGAGCAAGCCGGCGGCTTCGAGATCGGCGAGCACTTGCTTGCGCGCGGCGAAGCGATCCAGGCCGCGATAAGGCGCGGGAACGCCGTCGTTCAGCTTGGCGTCCCGATCGAAAATATTGATCAGCGGCAGATTGTGCCGGCGGCCGACCTCGAAATCGTTGAAGTCGTGCGCCGGCGTGATCTTGACCGCGCCGCTGCCGGCCGTCGGATCGGCGTGCTCGTCGGCGACGACCGGAATGCGCCGGTCGGTCAGCGGCAGCGCGACGTGCTTGCCGATCAGGTGCTTGTACCGCGCGTCTTCGGGATTCACCGCGACGCCGGTATCGCCGAGCATGGTCTCGGGGCGTGTTGTTGCGACGGTGACGTATTCACCGTCGCGACCCACGACAGGATACTTGATGTACCAGAGCGAGCCCTTGGTCTCGCGGCTTTCGACCTCGAGATCGGACACGGCGGTGTGCAGCTTCGGATCCCAGTTGACCAGCCGCTTGTCGCGGTAGATCAGGCCTTCGCGGTGAAGGCTGACGAAGACCTTGCGCACGGCGGCGCTCAAGCCCTCGTCCATGGTGAAGCGTTCGCGGCTCCAATCGGGCGAGGCGCCGAGCGAACGCAGCTGACGGGTGATGGTGCCGCCGCTTTCCGCCTTCCATTGCCAGACGCGCTCGATGAATTTCGCGCGCCCGAGCGCGCGGCGGTCGGTCTTTTCCGCCGCCAAATTGCGCTCCACCACCATTTGCGTCGCGATGCCAGCGTGGTCGGTGCCCGGCTGCCACAGCACGTCGCGGCCGCGCATACGCTCGAACCGCGTCAGGATGTCCTGCAGCGTGTGGTTGAGCGCGTGGCCCATGTGCAGGCTGCCGGTGACGTTCGGCGGCGGCATGGCGATGCAGAACGGCCGCTTTGCCGATTTGGGATCGCAGGCGAAGGCGCCCGCCTTCTCCCAGGCGGTATAAATGACCGGTTCGATCGCGCCGGGATTGAAGGTCTTGTCGAGCATCGCGCCGTTTTAGGCGGCCAAACCGATTACGGCAAGGCGCGCGTCGCGCTTATTTGGGCGGCAGGACAGCGATGGCATCAACCTCGAACAGCAACCCGTCGCCGGCGAGCCGCACCACCTGAACCAAGGTCGAGGCCGGCGGATTGTCGCGGCTGACGTAGCGATCGCGCACCTGACGGAACAGCGCAAAGTGCCGCGGCATGTCGACGAGGTAGTTGGTAAGCTTGACGACATGCGCCATGTCGCCGCCGACGGCGGCGAGCGCGCTTTTTAGGTTTTCGAACGCCTGGGTCGCCTGCGCCAGGAAATCGCCCGGCGCGCCGACGATCCGCCCGGCATTGTCGAGGCCGAGCTGACCGCTGATGAAAACCATACGACCCGGGCCGGTGGATTCGACAACATGTGTCAGGCCAGGAATTTTGAACAGTCCCGGCGGATTGACGAAGTTCACCTTGGCTCCTTTGCCCGTTCGGGAAGGATCAGCCGCCGCCGGCTTCGCGCGCCAGCCGCGCGATTTCCTCGCGCACGATGCGCTCGATGAGCGGCGGCAGATTGGTGTCGAGCCACGCTTTGAGCAGCGGCTTCAACAGTTCGCGCGTCGCCTCCTCGAGCGCGCGATCGCCCGACATCGCCGAGCCGCGCGATGTTTCACGGGTCAGCTCCGATAGAGCCGCGATCGACGCCGCCGCCGTACCGGCCGAGATGACGCTATCGGACGCCGGCGCCGATTTGGCGGCCGTGAGTTCCGGCTCCGGCGCCGCCTTTGCCGTGGGCTCATAGGGTGCGACCGCGATCGGCGGCGGCTCGCGTGTCTCGGCGCGGGGCGCCATACGCGTGGCGAGCGAAACCACCGAGCCATCGGCTTCGACCCGGTCCGTCAGTTCAAGAATGTCCTGTTCAGCCGCGCGCGGCGTACCACCGTCCTTATTGTCTTCGGCGATGATGCGCCGGATCGAGGCGAGGATTTCCTCCATCGAGGGCTCGTCCTGGCGCCGGATATCCGACATGGCAACCTCCACCAACCACACGCCGCCAACCAGGCGGCACCCACATATAGTAGGGAAAGACCCTGGTAATTGCTAGGTATGCGTTCCGGCCTGGGGATAAGTCGGCCTGTCGGCGCTATCTGTCCGGGCCGAACCCCAGCCACTTCGACCGCACCGCCTCGTAATAACGGTTCACGTCGTAAAGGTTCACCGCCAGCTTGAGATCGGCGGCGGTCACGCGGCCGATCTGATTGGCGAGGTTGAATTCGGCGACGGCGAGATCGTGCTGCGCGCGCACCAGATTGGTGCGGTCGGCGAACAGCTCTTGCTCGGCGTTGAGCACGTCGATCAGCGTGCGCAGGCCGGACCGCTGTTGCGCCTGGAGTCCCTCGTAGGCGACGGTGTCGGCCTTGATCGCCGCCTGTTGCGAGACGATGTTGGCGCGCTGCGCGCGGATGGTTTCCCACGCGGCGGTCGCGCCCTCGACCGCAAAGCGCCGCGCGTCGTCGGTCAGGCCTTCGCTCTGACCGACCTTCTGTTTGGCCTGACGCGATTGCGAATAGATCATCCCGGCTTCGTAAAGCGGCACGCTGAGCTGGGCCTGGACCGTGCCGAAGGTGGTCTCGTGGCCTTGGAGCTGAACCGGATCATCGGTTCGGTTCGCCTCGCCGACGAGATTGACGCTCGGCAACAATTGCGCCTCGGTGGCGGCGACTTGATCGCGCGCCGCGTCCTCGCTGAACAGCGCCGAAATAACGTTCGGATTCTTGAGCGCCGCCATGCTGAGCGCCTCGTCGCGCGTCGCGGGAATTTGCGGCTGCAACGTCGGCGGCACCAAATTCTCGGGCGCGTGGCCGACGAAGCGCGCGTAGTTGGCGCGGTCGGATTGCAGCGTGCCCTCGTCCTG
>JAGWIH010000116.1 GCA_028866355.1 Alphaproteobacteria bacterium | reverse complement strand
AAGTGACGGCGCGGAACGGCCGGAGTAGCCTCCGCGCCGGAGGCTGAATGTTCTTCAAGCGCCGCCATCTGTTGCTGCTGCCGGTCGTGATCTGGCTGGCGCTGCCCGCCTTCGCCCAAACGCCTGCCGCGCTTTCCGTCTCCGGCCTGGTCAATGCGCCGCGCGGCTTCACCCTCGCCGAGCTGCAAGCCCTGCCGTGGACGACGCGCGATGAAAGCGCCGCGCCCGGCGCTTCCCGCGCCATCTGGGTCGGCGTCGGCCTGTGGACGCTGCTTGATCATGCGGGCGGCGTCGGCGTGCCGCCGGCCGAGTTCGCGCGCCACCGCGTCACGGTGACCTCCGCCGGCGGCCGCGCGGTTTCGCTGCCGCTATCCGAAATCGCGCCCGGCGGCGGCGCCCGCGCGCTCGTCGCCTGGTCGCGCGACGGCGCGCCGTTCGATCCGCGCCAGGGCCTGCGCCTCGTCGTGCCCGGCGATCCGCGCAACCGCGATCTCGCGGGCGTCGTCGAAATCGACGTGCAATAGGCGCGCTCGCCCGCCTTCGCCGCTCGCCCGTCCGGAGCCGGACAAACGCATTCGCGCGCGTGCCGAATCAATAATCTTCCGCGTCCGATTCAGGAAACGACCCGACATGAATCTTTGGCGTTCCCGTATAGGTTGTCGGGCATGTCGTGGGTGGAAAATCAGCCTCAATACTATTTCGAACGCGCGGCCTTGGCCCGCCTCGAGGCGCAAACCACCGGCGACGCGGAGATGCGAAACGAGCTGCTCAGGATCGCCGTCTCGTTCGAGACGCTCGCCGTCCATAAGCAACTCGACAAAGACCGACGCTGATCCGTTTTGTTCCAACGCGCCCCCCGGGTTGGAACGCACGGCAGAGAGCGAAACTCGAGCGGTTTGGTACGCTTGCCGGGCCGCTCATTTTTTCGCTTTCGCGGTCCTTGCGTCCGTCACGCCAGCGCGCCGGATTAACGGAGCGTGCGTGCGCCGTTCGCGCTCCGGCCGCGCTTAACCGCGCCATCGTTAAATCCCTGGGGATATTAACCGTCGGCCGTCGTTACACCGGCAAACCGCGCCGACGCGTTTCCGCCACTTTGTCCGCTGGCATACAACTTGCTGCTGTCTTGCTCTCGATGAGCTGGAGGCCGCGATGTTGTTTCACCATTGGAAAGAAGAATTCGAGACCGATAGTCGCGAATATCACGCGAAGAACGCGCGGCTCGCATTTTTATTGTTTGCGTGTGTTGGCGTTTGGGCGCTCGTTGCCGTTGCCGTCGCCGGATAACGGTCGCGGCGTTAAGGGCGCCCGGTCGCGCTCACCTCTGCCGGCGCCGCCGATCCCGTTGCCCGCAGCTGACTTCGGCCTTGCGCAGACCGGAGCGATTTGGTACTAATATATTAGCCTGAGAATTCCGCCCGGCCCGCGCGCCGGGTTTTTTGTTGCCCGGATTCCGCGCCGCGCCCGCTCTCTTTTTTTCTCTCCCTCGCCCCCTGAAAGGGGGAGAGGGCAGGGTGAGGGGGTCGGTTTCGCCCGCGCCTTTTCCGTCTCGGCGCCGCAATTCACCCCGAAAACTTTCAAAAGGAAATCACGGCATGAACCGCCGTATGCAGCTTTTCGTGAACGAATACCTTGTCACCATGAACGCCAGCGAGGCCGCGCGCCGCGCCGGCTACAAGCCCCATTATGCCGGCCTGCGCGGCTATCAGCTGATGCGCCGGCCGGACGTGCAGGTCGCCATCCGCGACGCCATGGACGCCCGCGCCAAGCGCACCGGCATCGACTCCGACCGCGTCATCGACGAGCTGGCCGCCATCGCCTTTTCCGACATGCGCAAGATTCTCGATTGGGGCACCTATCACGTGCGCCTGCAGCCGGCCGAAACCATGACCGAAGCCGATCGCGCCGCCATCAAGTCGATCTCGGTGCGCATCGGCAAGCGCGGTTGCGGCCACGTCCGCGTCCGGCTGCACGACAAGTTCGCGGCGTTGGCGATGCTCATGCGCCATCTCGGCATGGACAACGCGCTGGGCGGCAAAGCGGCCCGCGCCAAGCTCGCGCGCAAGCTGTCCGACCGCGTCCGCCAGTCGTTCGACCGCGCCGATCGCATGCGCGCCGTCGGCGTGCTCGGCCGCGTCCGCCTCGCCGCCAAGCGGGCAACGCCGGTCGATGGCTAGGCCGTATCGCGCGCCGGCATTTTTCCCCTCGCCCCCTTGGGGGAGAGGGCAGGGTGAGGGGGTAAGTCTTGCTTTGGCTTCGCACGACGCCGGCTCACGCCGGCCGTGCGACCCGCCTAATTCGTGCCCGATGCGCTGGCGCGGGTGAGCGCCACCGCCTTCGCTTGCGGCGGGCTCGTGTCAGCGCCGCTGTCCACGGCGACCGCGCTCGCGCCGTCCGGCGTATCGGCCGCCGCGTCGGCGACGGCTGGCGGTTGGGCGGAAGTCGTGCGCGCGCCGAGCAGGCCCTTGAAGTCCGCCTGTGTCACCTTGGCGCCGTTCTCTTCGCAAAGCTTGCGGTCCTTTTCCAGCACCGCGCCCATCATGCTGCAATCCTCGCCGGTCACCGCGCCGAGCGCGTCGTCGGTCAGCGACTTGCCGGTGAGCCCGGTCGCCACCAGCGACGTGCCGGTATAGAGATCGCCGAGCGTAAAGGCGCCGATGATCGGCACGCAGCCGGACGCAGCACCGGCAATCAGCGCGGCCGCGCCGGCTCTCAACACGGATTTCAAGGAAGTCCCCCCAGGTGCCGGAGCGGCACCGGCAGCCACCATGCGCCTTTGCGCCAGCCAATGATAGCGCCGGCTACACGCGGGTTTGCAAACCGCGCCGACCGGATTATCTATGGATAACGCGTCATAACGGGTAGGCACACATGGCCGCTTCCCGCCAATGCAAAACCCTCCCTCCGTCGCCGGAGAGAGGGTTTGCTGGCGCGTGCCGCCGCTATTCGAGGGCTTCGAGCGCGACGCTATAGGATTTGTGCGCGGCGTCGTACTTGACGCTGTAGGCCGATGGATAGGCGCCGGGTTTGCTGTAGTTCTCCGGCCGCGTCACCGGCCCGCTGAAGTCGGGCTTCGACTTGAGGAAGGCGAGCGACGCCATCGGCTCGACGAAGGTGAGCTTCTGGTTGTAGTAGCCGTAGATGAAGGTCGCGGTGAACGGCTGGCCGTGGAACTCGCCGCCCGCCGGGTTGACCGCATGCGCGCCCATCTGCGGCACCGCCGTGCCCGGCGGCATGATGTAGCCGGCCGGCACGAGCTTGGCCGCCGGCTGCTGGCTCGGCAGGCCGGAATCCGCGTCGCTCTTGAACTTCACCCCCATCTGCTGGGCGCGGCTCACCGTATAGAAATGGAAATCGAAATGCGGCACGTCGTAGACGTGCGGCGGCGGATGGCCTTCCGATTCCCAATTCAGCACGACGTGATCGAACACGGTTCGCGGCCCTTTGGCCGGCATCGGCAGCAGATACGGGAAATCGTCCTGCTTCTTGGTCGCCTTGGGCAGGCCGTCGAGCGCGGTCTCGCTGAAGGCGACGCCGATCGCCACCACCTTGCCCGCGTCGTCGGTGCGGACGAAGGTGTGCGCCGTGCCGTGGCCGACATGCACGCTTTTGCCGTCATACGTCTGGGCCTTGCCGGCCGCCAGTGCCGGTGTCGCGGCCAGGATCGCGGCCGCCGCCACAGTCAAAAGCGCCGTCGCCGGGCGGCGTGCCCGTGCGTTCCAAATGGTCATGGTGTCTATACTCCCCCCGATTGCTTCCGCCGGGCGGCGGAAGGTGTCTCCCCCGATTCCTATAAGGGGTCGCCGTGGCATCGGCAAGCCCGGGTTCCCAAACCGCGCCGGCGGGATTATCTATGGATTGATCCGGATCAATCCGGACGCGTCACAACCCGGGCACGATCGCCCGCATAACGGGTAGGCACACATGGCCGCTTCCTCCGACATCGTCATCGCATCCGCCGTCCGCACGCCGATCGGCGCCTTCAACGGCGGCCTGTCGTCCCTGCCGGCGCACGAGCTCGGCAAGGTCGCCATATCCGAAGCCTTGAAGCGCGCGCGGGTCGAACCGGCCGAGGTCGCCGAAGTGGTGATGGGCCAGATCCTGGCGGCGGGCGAGGGCATGAACCCGGCGCGTCAGGCGTCGATGGCGGCGGGCGTGCCGAACGCGGTGCCGGCCTACGGCGTCAATCAGGTGTGCGGCTCGGGCCTGCGCGCGGTGGTCATGGGCTATCAGGCGGTGAAGGGCGGCGACGCCCAGGTGTTCGTCGCCGGCGGCCAGGAAAGCATGAGCCAGTCGCGCCATTGCATCCATCTGCGCAGCGGCACGCGCATGGGCGACGCCGAGCTGGTCGACACCATGATCAAGGACGGGCTGTGGGATGTCTTCAACGGCTACCACATGGGCAACACCGCCGAGAACGTCGCCCAGAAATGGCAGATCACCCGCGAGCAGCAGGACAAATTCGCGCTGACCTCGCAGAACCGCGCCGAGGCCGCGCAGAAAGCCGGCCGCTTCAAGGACGAGATCGTGCCGGTCACCGTCGCCACCAAGAAAGGCCCGGTTGTCGTCGATACGGACGAGCATCCGCGCCACGGCACGACGCTCGAGGCGCTGACGAAGCTGAAAGCGGCGTTCGTCAAGGACGGCACCGTCACCGCCGGCAACGCCTCGGGGATCAACGACGGCGCCGCCGCAATCGTGCTGATGTCGCGCGCCAACGCCGACAAGCACGGCGCCAAGCCGCTGGCGCGCATCGTCTCGTGGGCGTCGTGCGGCGTCGATCCGGCGCTGATGGGCTCGGGCCCGATTCCGGCGTCGCGCCGCGCGCTCGAGAAGGCCGGCTGGAAAATCGGCGATCTCGATCTGGTCGAAGCCAACGAGGCTTTCGCCGCGCAGGCCTGCGCCGTCAACAAGGAGCTGGGATTGGATCCCGCCAAGGTCAACGTCAACGGCGGCGCCATCGCCTTGGGTCATCCGATCGGCGCGTCGGGCGCGCGCATTCTGGTCACGCTGCTCTACGAAATGGCCAAGCGCGACGCCAAGAAAGGCCTGGCGACGCTGTGCATCGGCGGCGGCATGGGCATCGCCCTGTGCGTCGAGCGGGACTAAATACCATTCACCACGGAGTCACGGAGAAGAGAAAAAAACCTTTCTCCGTGTACTTCGTGTCTCCGTGGTGAAGAATTCTTTGTAAAAGAAGACGAGGGGAGCATCGGGCATGGCTAGGGTCGCAGTGGTAACCGGGGGCACCCGCGGCATCGGCCGCGCGATTGCCGAGGCGCTCAAGGGCGCGGGCTACACCGTCGCCGCCAACTACATGGCGGGCCATGACGCCGCCAAGGCCTTCACCGCCGAAACCGGCATCCGCGCCTTTTCGTTCGACGTCGCCGACTTCAAGGCGTGCGAAGCCGGCGTGAAGGCGATCGAAGGCGCGCTCGGGCCCGTCGACATCCTGGTCAACAACGCCGGCATCACGCGCGACGCCGTGCTCCACCGCATGACGCCGGAGCAATGGGGCGCGGTCATCGCCTGCAACCTGACCTCGTGCTTCAACATGTGCCGGCTGGTCATCGACGGCATGCGCGCGCGCGGCTTCGGCCGCATCGTCAATATCGGCTCGATCAACGGCCAGGCCGGGCAATACGGCCAGGTGAACTACGCCGCCGCCAAGTCGGGCATCCACGGCTTCACCAAGGCGCTGGCGCAGGAAAGCGCCGGCAAGGGCATCACCGTCAACGCCATCGCGCCCGGCTACATCGACACCGAGATGGTGCGCGCCGTGCCCGAGGACGTGCTGAAGAAGATCGTGGCGCGGATTCCCATCGGCCGTCTCGGCCATGCCGACGAGATCGCCCGCGGCGTGCTGTTCCTGGTCTCCGACAGCGCCACCTTCGTCACCGGCTCGACGCTGTCGATCAACGGCGGCCAGCATATGTATTAGGTGGCGCAGCACCGGGCGTGCGAAGCCAATCGACAAAGGCGATCCGGAATAGCCGCCAGTAATTTCGAATAATATCGCGCGAATTGTCGGCGATACTTGGCGCCGACCGCGAAATAACACGCGCCGCTCGGATGGTTGTCCGGCAAAGATTGTTGCGCTTACGCGACAATCGATTTTTCTGCCGAACGATTTCCGCAGCCGGAGACACGCATGTCAAACCGATGGAAGGCGATCGCCGCTGGCGCGGGCGTCGCTCTCCTTACGGCGTGTCAGAGCGCACCGCCGCCACCGGCTCCCGTCCCGCCGACGACAACCGACGAACGGCCGCAATTCATGCAGGTCGGCTTCGCGTCGTGGTACGGCCCGGGTTTCCACGGCAACCGCACCGCCGACGGCGAACGCTTCGACATGAATGCGTTGACCGCGGCGCATCGCACCTTGCCGTTCAATTCCTATGTGCGCGTCACCGACCTCGCTACCGGCCGGTCGGTGATCGTGCGGATCAACGATCGCGGTCCGTATAACCGCCGCCGCATCATCGATCTGTCCGCCCGTGCGGCGCGCGAACTCGGCATCGCCGCCGACGGCACCGCGCGCGTCCGCCTCGATGGGGTCGATAACGGCGCGGCGCCTGTCGTGGCGGCTCGGCCGCCGGTCTGGGCGCAACAGCAGCCGTAGTCCCGCCGCCGTTGACATGCTGTCGTATGATGCTTATGAGCGGCGGCAGGGGACTGCCGTTCGGCCGTGGGGGACTGCGCCGGTGGCGGTTGGGGGGAATCGTCTTGGCCTATCTGGGCATCGCCGTCATGGCGCTGGCCGTCGTGCTCGTGTTGAGCGCGCGGCGTTTTCCCGCACGGCGGCCGGCCTTGGAACGCTGGAGCGGCAATCTCTTTCTCGTCGGCGCGATGATCTGGGTGATCCATTACGCGCGGTTTTTAATTCCCTAGCCGCCGGGCGCCCAGTCCTTCGGCGCCAGCTCGAAACCGTCGAAGGCGAA
>JAGWIH010000115.1 GCA_028866355.1 Alphaproteobacteria bacterium | reverse complement strand
GCGGAGGGGATGGGATTCGAACCCACGATACGGCTTTAGACCGTATAACGGTTTAGCAAACCGCCGCCTTCAGCCACTCGGCCACCCCTCCGCAAGAGTGGTGTCGTTCACGGCGTATGCGCCCGCCGTTCTAAAGGCCGCGCCAGAGGGTGTCAAACGGCGCCTCCCAGCGGTGGTATACGCAAATTAACCTAAGTAATGCATGTGATTTTCACAGAATTCGATTCACCGCATTTTAACGAATAAAGCCCGATCATCGACACATGTTCTAGGAGGTCGACGGTTCGACTTCCGAAAAGGGTGGAGAGAAAAATGAGCCTGTCGAAGCGTTCGATCGAAATGCTGCTCGATCTCGTCGAGATCAAGCTCAGCTACATGGATATTTCCGACCGCGAAGACGCACGCGATATGCAAGTGCTCGAACGCGCGAAGGAAGAACTGTCGTGCCTCGATCGCGGAGTGGACAACGTCGCGTCGTTTGCGCGGGCCTTGCGCCGTCCGGGTCGTCCGCGCGCCGCGGTCGCCTAAAGCTTTCCGCCTCATTGCCACTTCGCGGCGACGGCCAGCGCCGGCCCGGCGCCGTCTCCGATTGGTCACAAGATGCGCGGCATTTGACGCGGTTTGCGCTATGATGGCTTCGCTAAAATAGCGCCGCGCAGGATCAGCAGATGCCGCCGACCCAAACGCCGAACGGCGTGATCCATCCGGTAATCCTTTCTGGCGGTTCGGGCACGCGCCTTTGGCCGCTGTCCCGCGCGCTTTATCCCAAACAACTTCTCCCCCTCGTCTCCGATCAGTCGTTGCTGCAAGAAGCCGCCATCCGCGTCGCCGATCGCAAACGGTTCGCGGCGCCGCTGATCGTCTCCAACGACGAGCACCGCTTCATCGTCGCCGAACAGCTGCGTGTCGCTGGGACCGAGCCGAGTGCGATCCTGCTCGAACCGATCGGCCGCAACACCGCGCCGGCCGTCGCCGTCGCCGCCTTGACGGTGGTTACGGACGCGCCCGACGCGCTGCTGCTGGTGATGCCGTCCGACCACGTCATCGCCGACCGCGAGGCGTTTCTTGCCGCGGTCGAACGCGCCGCGACCGCCGCCCGCCTCGGGCGACTGGTCACGTTCGGCATCAAGGCGACCAAACCGGAAACCGGTTACGGCTACATCAAGCGCGGCCCGCCGCTCGACAGCATCGCCGGCGCGTTCGAGGTCGCCGGCTTTGTCGAAAAGCCGGATGCCACGCGCGCCAAATCCTATGTCGCCTCCGGCGACCATTCCTGGAACAGCGGCATCTTTCTGCTGCCGGCGGCGCTTTACCTGCGCGAGCTCGAACGCTTGAAGCCCGAACTGTTGAACGCGTGCCGCGCCGCCGTCGACAAGGCGACGCGCGATCTCGATTTCATCCGGCTCGACAAGACCGAGTTCGCCAAAGCCGAAAACGTGTCGATCGACTACGCCGTGATGGAGCACACGCCGCTTGCCGCCGTCGTGCCGGCCGAAATGGGCTGGAGCGACGTCGGCACCTGGGATGCGCTGTGGCAGATCGGCCGCAAGGACAATGCCGGCAACCTCGCCACCGGCGACGTCGTGATCGAAGATTCGCGCAACAACCTGCTGCGCGCCGACAGCGGCATGCTCGCGGTGCTCGGTGTCGAGGATCTGGTGGTCGTCGTGACGTCGGACGTGGTCATGGTCGCGAAACGCGACCGCGCCCAGGACATCAAGCAACTGGTCGCCAAGCTCGAACATGCAGGCCGCGGCGAACTCAAGACGCACCCGCTGGTGCATCGCCCGTGGGGCAGCTACCGCTCGATCCACGCTGGTGACCGCGTCCAGGTGAAGCACATCATGGTCAAGCCGGGTGCCAAACTCAGCCTGCAGAAGCACCATCATCGCGCCGAGCACTGGGTCATCGTCAACGGCACCGCCAGGGTCACGCGCGACAACGACGAAACGATCCTGTACGAGGATCAGTCGACATATATCCCGATGGGCACCGTCCACCGGCTCGAGAACCCGGGCAAGATTCCTTTGCACCTGATCGAAGTGCAGTCCGGCAGCTATCTCGGCGAGGACGACATCGTCCGCCTCGAGGACACCTACGGCCGCATCGACAAGAAGTAGCGGCTAGCCCGCCAGCTTTTTTCTCAGCAACTCGTTGACAAGGGCCGGGTTCGCCTTGCCCTGGGTGGCCTTCATCACCTGGCCGACGAAATACGCCAGCAGCTTTTCCTTGCCGCCGCGGTAATCGGCAACCTTGTCGGGTTCTTTCGCCAGCACGGCGTCGATTGCTGCGTCGATCGCGCCGATGTCGGTCACCTGCTTGAGGCCTTTTTCCGCGACAAATACTTCGGCCGATTGCTTTGAGTCGGCAATTCCTTCTAGCACCTCTTTTACCATTCGGCCGGAGATCACGTTTCTCTGCTGAAGGATGAGAACGCCGGGCACATCGTTCGCGCCGATGAATTGGGCCGGACTAACTCCTCGCTCGCCAGCGATAAACGAAACAACGTTTATTACCGTGTTGGCTGTTGCAGTCGCCGAGATTGATACCGTTTTGCTAACTTTGCCTTGCAATTCTTCAAAGGCATCTGCTGTTTCTTTCTCAGCAACAAGCGCCGAAGCCTGGGAAGTCGACAAATCATAATCGCGCATGAAGCGCGCCTTCTTGGCATCGGGCAGCTCGGGCAAGTCGGCCTTGAGCTTCGCCAGCCACACCGGATCGAGCGTCACCGGCAGCAGGTCGGGATCGGGGAAATAGCGGTAATCGTGCGACTCCTCTTTGGAGCGCATCGACCGCGTCACGCCTTTGCCGCTGTCGAACAACCGGGTTTCCTGCACGACCTTGCCGCCATCCTCGATCACGCCGATCTGACGGCGCGCCTCGTAGTCGATCGCCTGCATGACGAAGCGGATCGAATTCACGTTCTTGATCTCGCACCGCGTGCCGAGCGCGCCGCCGGGCTTGCGCACCGAAACGTTGCAGTCGCAACGCATGTTGCCTTCTTCCATGTTGGCGTCGCAGGTGCCGAGATAACGCAGGATCGCGCGCAGCTTGCGCAGATAGGCGCCAGCTTCCTCGGCGGTGCGCAGATCGGGCTCCGAGACGATTTCCATCAACGCGACGCCGGCGCGGTTGAGATCGACATAGGTCTTGGACGGATGCTGGTCGTGCAGGCTCTTGCCGGCGTCCTGCTCGAGATGGAGCCGCGTGATGCCGACCTCGCGCGCCGTGCCATCCGGCATGTCGAGCACGATCTTGCCCTTGCCGACGATCGGCCGGGAGAATTGCGAGATCTGATAGCCGGCCGGCAGATCGGGATAGAAATAATTCTTCCGATCGAAAACCGATTGCAGATTGATCTGCGCGTCGAGGCCAAGGCCGGTTTTGACCGCCTGTTCGACGCAGAAACGATTGAGCACCGGCAGCATGCCGGGAAACGCGGCGTCGACGGTCGACACCTGGGTGTTGGGCTCGGCGCCGAACTCCGTCGCCGCGCCCGAAAACAGTTTGGCCTTGGAGATGACCTGGGCGTGAACTTCGAGGCCGATCACGACCTCCCAATCACCACTGTGGCCCTTGACGAGATTGCTCATGCCACGCCTGCCACGAACGCCGGAACGGCGTTGAACTTGGCGGCGTCTTCGAGCACGGCGGCGACCCGCAGCACCGTCTCCTCGTCGAACGCCTTGCCAATGACCTGCAATCCCAGCGGCAGGCCATCGGCGGAGAGGCCGGCGGGAACCGAGATGCCGGGCAAGCCGGCGAGATTGACCGGCACGGTGAACACGTCGTTCAGATACATGGCGATCGGATCGTCCATCTTCTCGCCGATCGCGAACGCCGCCGACGGTGCGGTCGGCGTCAGCATGGCGTCGCAGCTCTTGAACGCCTCGTCGAAATCGCGTGCGATCAACGCCCGGACCTTCTGCGCCTTGAGGTAATAAGCGTCGTAATAGCCGGCCGACAGCACGTAGGTGCCGATCAGCACGCGGCGACGGACTTCGGCGCCGAAACCCTTGCCGCGCGTGTTCTCGTACATCGCCTCGAGCGTCTCGCCCGGCACGCGCAAGCCGAACCGCACGCCGTCGTAGCGCGCCAAGTTCGATGAGGCCTCGGCCGGCGCGATGATGTAATAGGTCGCGAGCGCGTATTGCGTCATTTTCAAGCTAATGTCGACGGTGGTCGCGCCCGCTGCCTTGACCCACGCGATGCCACGTTGCCACAGCGCCTCGACCTCCTTCGGCATGCCATCGAGCCGGTATTCCTTCGGAATGCCGATGCGCATCCCTTTGATCGACTGACCGACCGCGGCTTCGAAATTCGGCACCGGCACGGGCGCCGACGTCGCGTCCTTCGGATCGTGGCCGGCCATCGCCTGAAGCATGATCGCGGCATCGCGCACGTCGCGCGTCATCGGGCCGGCCTGATCGAGCGACGAGGCAAAAGCGACGATGCCCCAGCGCGAGCATCGTCCATAAGTCGGCTTCAAGCCGACGATGCCGCAGAAGCTTGCCGGTTGGCGGATCGAGCCGCCGGTGTCGGTGCCGGTCGCCGCCAGCGCGGCGCGCGCCGCCACCGCCGCCGCTGAGCCGCCCGACGAGCCGCCCGGTACCAGCGGCCGGTTGTCGCCACGCCGGCGCCACGGATTCTCGGTCGGACCGCGCGCGCTGGTGATCGTCGCCGAACCCATGGCGAATTCGTCGAGATTGACCTTGCCGAGCATCAGCGCGCCGTTGCGCCAGAGGTTCGCTGTCACCGTCGATTCATAAGGCGGCACGAAGCCGGCAAGGATTTTCGACGCCGCCGTGGTCTCGATGCCGTCGGTGCAGAACAGATCCTTGATGGCGACGGGTATGCCGTCGAGCGGCAGGCCGTTACCCTTTTGCAATCGGGCGTCGGATTGCGCGGCGGCGGCAAGCGCGCGATCCGGCGTCTCGACGAGATAGGCCTTGAGCGGCCGCGCCGCCTCCATCGCCTTGATGTAAGTCGTGGCGAGTTCACGCGCCGTGAATTCCTTGCGCACCAGCCGATCGCGCGCCTGGCCGATCGTCAATCCGATCAGGCTCACTCGACCACCTTGGGCACGACAAAAAAGCCGTTCGTGGTTTCCGGCGCATTGGCCAGGACTTTGTCGCGGATGCCGCCGTCGGTGACTTTGTCGTCGCGCAGCGGCGGCCGTGCGTGCGTCACGGCGGTCATCGGTTCGACGCCCGCAACGTCGACGGCGTCGAGTTGCTCGACCCAGGTCAGGATCTTCGACAGGTCGCCCGCCAGCGCGCCGAGCTCGGCATCGGGCACCTTGATACGCGCCAGCGCAGCGATCCGCGCGACGGTGGCCTTGTCCAGTGCCATGGAGTAAATGTCTCCTCGGCTTCGCGAAAGCCGGTACTACCACCCGACATGACGATCTGCAACCCGACCGACCTCACGGCACTGCTCAAGCCCGGCGCACGGCTGCTCGGATTGGACGTCGGCACCAAGACCATCGGCATGGCCCTGAGCGATACGCGGCGTATTATCGCCTCGCCGCTCGACACCATCCGCCGCACGCGCTTTCGCGACGACGCCCAGCGCATCGTGCACGAAGTCGAAAAGCACGGTGTCGGCGGTGTCGTCGTCGGCCTGCCACTGGGTCTCGATGGCAAGCCGAATTCGCGGGTCCAGGGCGTCCGGCAATTTGCCCAAAACCTACTGGCGGTTGTCGACCTGCCGTTGGCGTTCTGGGACGAGCGGCTGTCCACCGCGGCGGTCGAGCGCGGAATGATCGAGGGCGATCTGTCGCGCCGCCGGCGTGCCGAAATCATCGACCGGGCCGCCGCAGCGTATATCTTGCAAGGGCTCCTCGACCGGATCGCGCACGGCTAATCGCACGCTGTCACCTGCGACCGATTGCTCCTTTGTTGTGCATCGTTCTCGATTGCACGTTGTGACGCCATGGGGGATGGGCGAAAATTAGGCAGATAAATCCGGAGGGCTCGCCTCCGGCAAAAACCAGGGGAATTGGACTTATGCATGACAGCGTCTTAGCGGCCCCTCGCCGCCTGGCTTTGCTGTTGCCGGCGGCGCTGGCAATAGCGCTGGCCGCGTCCACACCAGCCTGGGCGGCGGACAGCGCCGTCATCGACAGCGGCGCCACCGCATGGGTCCTGATCGCATCGGCGCTGGTCCTGTTCATGACGTTGCCTGGCCTCGGCCTGTTCTACGGCGGTCTGGTGCGCGCCCGGAATCTCTTGTCGGTGCTCATGCACTGCTTCGCGATTTGCAGCATCGTTTCCGTGATCTGGCTGCTCTACGGATACAGCCTGGCGTTCGGCGACGGCAGCGCGTTGCTCGGCGGCCTTAGCAAATGTTTTTTCAATGGCGTCGCACATTCGGTTCACCCCCCGCATATCCCCGAATACGTCTTCGCATTGTTCCAGATGACGTTCGCCGTGATCACCCCGGCCCTTATCGTTGGCGCCTTCGTCGAGCGCGTGCGCTTCAGCTTTGTCATCGGATTCACGGCGCTATGGGTGACGATCGTTTATCTGCCGGTGGCGCATTGGGTTTGGGGCGGCGGTTGGCTCGCGCAACGCGGCGTACTCGATTTCGCCGGCGGCATCGTCGTCCACACCACGGCAGGCATTTCAGCGCTTGTCGCCGCCATCATGGTCGGCGCGCGGCGCGGCTTTCCGCACAGCCTAATTCCACCGCACAGCCCCGGCCTGACGATGGCCGGCGGCTGCATGTTGTGGTTTGGCTGGTTCGGATTTAACGGCGGTAGCGCGCTAGCTGCCAATGGCACGGCGGCGTCGGCGATTCTTGCAACGCAATTCGCAGCGGCAACCGCATCGCTGACCTGGATGGTCATCGAATGGCTGCGCGCGGGAAAACCGACTTCGATTGGATTGGTCACGGGCGCGATCGCCGGGCTCGCGACGATCACGCCAGCATCGGGTTACATTGGTCCTGT
>JAGWIH010000114.1 GCA_028866355.1 Alphaproteobacteria bacterium | reverse complement strand
TGGAGCGGCGGCCGCGACCATTGTGGTTCCCGGACGGCGCAACACGATGCGCGGCCCGGCGGCCGGATTCAACGCCGCCAAGGCGCGGTAATCGATCGTTACGCTGCCATCCTGAACGACCTCGGCGACGCGCTGGATCGGATGCGCCTGCGCGACGACGCGCGCCGGACCGCGAACATTCCGCTGCGCCACCACGCGCGGATGCCGCGGCGCGCTATGAGTGAGCGCGATATGATGCACACCCGGTTGCGCCGGCACATGCAAAACGAAGCGGCCATCCGGAACCTGCGGCGCCGGACCCAGACGGTTCAGGACGCTGTAATCGACGGTGACGCTCGAACCGGAATAGCTGTAGGCGGACTGGGCGTGCGCCGACACGAGCGCGCCGCTGCCGATGGACAGCGCAAGCGCGCCAACGGCCGCCACGATGAACTGGCGGCCCGCGCGATGGGTCGTACGCGCCGTAACTGGCATCGCCGGGTTACCCTCCCGTCCCCTCGATCCTTGGCGAAAAGTTTATCGCAAGCGGCGCTGGACCGCCACTGCCTCATGGAATCAGAGTCGCGCACCGCGAACAGGCCCGTGTGACGGTGCCATGTCCGATGCGTTCAATTGTACGCAAACGTGCCGGTGTTTTTCAGGTGGCGGCGAACAGCCGCCGCAGCGCGTCGTGCAGCGTCGGATTGGCGGCAAGCACCGAACCCGTGCCCAGCATGTCCTGGCCGCCGGCCATGTCGCTGACGTCACCGCCGGCTTCGCGCACCAACAGCAGACCCGCCGCGATGTCCCACGGCTTGAGGTCGAATTCCCAGAACGCGTCGAAGCGGCCCGCCGCGAGGTAGGCGAGGTCGAGCGACGCGACGCCCCAGCGGCGCACGCCGGACGTGGCGCGCATCACTGGCGCCAGCGTTTTCAGATAATGCGCGTGATCGCCGCGGTCGCGAAACGGGATTCCGGTTGCGATCAGCGCGTCGGCGAGGTTGCGGCGCGCGGACACGCGCAAGCGCCGGTCGTTGACATAGGCGCCAAGCCCCTTCTCGGCCCAGAACATCTCGTCCTTAATGGGATCGTAGACTGTCGCGGCCACCAGTTTGCCCTCGTGCTCGAGCGCGACCGAGATCGCGAAGTGCGGCAGGCCGTGGAGAAAGTTGGTCGTGCCGTCGAGCGGATCGACGATGAAGCGATGGCTGGTGTCGCGACCGGGCTGAAACCCGCTTTCTTCGGCCAAAAATCCAAAGTTCGGCCGCGCCTTCGTGAGCTCGCGTTTGAGCACGCGTTCGGCTGCGACGTCGGCGGCCGAAACGAATTCGCCCGGCCCTTTGACCGAGACTTGGAGCTGCTCGACCTCGCCGAAATCGCGTTTCAGGCCCCGCGCCGCCTTGAGGCAAGCGGCCGCCATGACATTGATCAGCGCCGAACGCGTTGCCATCGCCCGGCGTCTAGTCCTTGGCGCGCTCGACGTAGCTGCCGTCGGCGGTATTGACGACGACGCGCGTTCCGGTGCCGACATGCGGCGGCAGCATGACGCGCCGGCCGTTCGACAGCTTGCCCGGCTTGTAAGACGACGACGCGGTTTGGCCTTTCACCACCGGCTCGGCCTCGACGACCTCGAGGACCACGGTTTGCGGCAACGTGATGGCGAGCGCCGCGCCCTCGTGCAGCTGGACGGTGCAGATCATGCCTTCCTGCAGGAAGTCGGCGGGCTCGCCAATCAATTCCTTGTTGACCGTCGTCTGCTCGAAATTCTCGTTGTCCATGAAGGTGGCCATGTCGCCATCGAAATAGAGGAACTGCATGTCCTTCTCGTCGAGGCGTGCACGCTCGACCGTTTCTTGCGTACGGTAACGCGCATTGGTCTTGGTACCGGTCTTCAGATCACGCATCTCGACCTGGGCGAAGGCGCCGCCTTTGCCGGGCTGGATGAGTTCGCGTTTCAGGACAAGCCAGAGCTTGCCGTCCTGTTCCAGAACGTTGCCCGGTTTGATGTCAATGGCATTGATCTTCATGGCGCCAATCCTCGCGCGAAAAGACAGTCTCGTTGTGGGTTTGCGGGCTGCTTCGTACCAGCTTGCCCCCCGCGCCCACAAGCGAAATACGGCGCTTGGCGGGCTCGCGGCGGCCGCCTAGCTTGCCCAGCCGAAGGAGAGTTGTGCATGACCGACACGCCCTGGTGGCGCCGCGACCGCTTTGCTGCACGGACGCGCTATCTCGCGGCGCGCGGCAAAGCTTTGCGCGCAGTCCGGGGCTATTTCGAGGCCGAGGGCTTTGCCGAAGTCGACACGCCGGCCTTGCAGATCAGCCCTGGTTTGGAGCCGCATTTGCGCGCGTTTGCCACCACGCTCGACGAACCCGGCACCGGCCCGCGCTCATTTTTCCTGCATACCTCGCCCGAATTCGCGATGAAAAAGCTGCTCGCAGCGGGCGTGCCCAAGCTATTCCAGCTGGCGCATGCGTTCCGCAACAGCGAGCGCGGCGCCACCCATCATCCCGAATTCACGCTCCTCGAGTGGTACCGCGCCGACGCGACTTATCAGGCGTTGATGACTGATTGTGAGCGGCTGCTGACCGTCGTTCTCGAAGCGGTCGCCGAGCGCCATTATAGGTGGCGAGGACAGGTGACCGATCCACACCGGCCTTGGCGCCGGGAGACCGTGGCCGGCGTCTTCGCCGATCGTTGCGGCATTGACATTCTCGCCACCGCACCCGATCCGGAGCGGCCGCGGCTTGACCTGCTGGCAGCGGCGGCCCGGCCGCTCGGCATTGCGCCGCATCCCGGCGACGAATGGGACGACCTCTTCTTCCGCATCTTCCTCGAACGGATCGAGCCGACGCTCGGCATCGGCGTGCCGACGATCCTGGCCGATTATCCGATCGCCATGGCCGCCCTCGCCCGCGCCAAGCCCGACGATCCGCGCGTGGCGGAACGATTCGAGGTCTATGTCGGCGGTCTCGAACTCGCCAACGGCTTTTCGGAGCTCACCGACCCCGTCGAGCAACGGCGGCGCTTCGAGCGCGACCGTGCCCGCAAGCAGGCGCGCTATGGCGAGGCCTATCCGATCGACGAAGATTTCCTGACCGCGCTTGCGGCGATGCCGCCGAGCGCCGGTATCGCTCTCGGATTCGATCGTCTGGTCATGCTCGCGAGTGGCGCCGCGCGCATTGACGATGTCTTGTGGGCGCCGGTCGGCTAAAGCCCGATTCGACTCTCAAGAGTCCTGGCGGAGCGCGTCGAGGCGCCGCCAGCCGGCCTCGCCGGGCAGCCGGCATTGCCAGAATCGCCAGCCGTTGACGTTCGTACCGGTGACGGCGCGCGCCGCATCGGATGGCGTCGCGAAGCGCTTGCCTCCGACGACGATGCCGCCACGATCGATCCGCGCCACATGAGTCTGGCCTTTGTATTTTGCCCGCAGGCTGGTGCCGGCGGGGAACCGGATTCCCTTGTAGGACCAGTCTGTTACGCTGCCTTTAGATGAGTCAGAAACCGCCGCTCGGCCACCACCGAGCCCAAACAAACGGCGCAATCCCGCGGTCGGTTGGCTCAACCCGAGCAGGGTCCGCAGCACGTCGTTGTAGCTGACCGTCTCGTCGCCGCGACGTGCCGTCAGCGCCTTGTAGACATCGAAATCGATCTCGATCGTCATCATCGCCAAGCTCCAGAATGGCACAAATAGCTAAATAGTACTATAGTGCTATTTATGCCGTGGTCGAGTCACTCAGCCGGGCGGGTAGACCGGAATATAGATGACGATCGACGTACGGACCTGCGGCAACTCAGCCGGCAGATGGGGAAACGGTGCGCTCGCGGCGATCATCTGGCGCGCGGCTTCATCGATCAGGCTCTGGCCCGATGACGCCAGCAACGTGATGGTGCTCACCGTGCCGCCGGGATTGACGCCGACGCTGTAAACCACCGTCCGTTCCGGTGCGCCATAAAAAGCCGACGCCGGCGGATAGACGCGGTTGCCTTCGATCCGCTGCATGATGGCGTTGAGATAGGGATCGCCCGCCCGGTTGCGGTCGGCGTCGCCACGCGTCGGCAGATGAAGCTCGAGCACGCGCAGGCCTTCGGTCGCCGGTTTCGGATTGGCGACGGCGGCACGCGCCGAGTCCGGCACCGGTTCCGTCCGGGCGCGCGGCGGCGGTGCCGGCTCGGGCGCGACCGTCTTCTTCGCTTCGGTGTTTTGGTCGGGACCGGATTCCCGCGGTTTGGGTGTTGCCGCGGGTGACGGTGGCGGCGTTGGCTTCGGCGGCGCCCGCACCAGCGTGACCTTGAACGCCACCGGCGGCGCAACGGATGTCGCCGGCCAGTGCCACAGCCAGATCAGCACCGGCAACATATGCAAGAGCGCGGCGGCGATCAGCGCCCACGGCGGCAACCAGCCGCGGCGCTCATGCGCAACCGGCAATACTGCTTCGCCTGAGGACGCCGTCATGGAAGAAATCCGCCCGGTCAGCCCGCGGCGGCGATCGCCTCGACGAATGCCTTAACCGCCGCGCCCGGCCCTTGCGGATGATCCCATACGGCGGCGATGACGGCGAGGAAATCGGCGCCGGCTTTAACCAAAAGGCCGCAATTCGTCGGCGTAATGCCGCCGATCGCCACGCATGGCACCGTCGTCGCCGTGCTCCACCACTGCAATAATTCGGGGTCGGCGTGCCCTTTGGCGATTTTGGTCTGGGTCGGATAGAACGCGCCGAAGGCGACGTAGTCGGCGTCTTTTTCCGCCGCTTCGAGCGCCAGGTCGCGGCTGGCGTGACAGGTCACACCGACGATGCGGTCCGGCCCCAACAGGCGCCGCGCCGCGTCGTACGGCGTGTCTTCCTGGCCGACATGAACGCCGTCGCAGCCGCAGGCGACCGCCAGATCGGCGCGGTCGTTCATCAGGAAGGCGACGCCGCGATCTTGGGCGATCGGCCGCAGGACATCCGCCGCGCGGCGAATGGCGTCGTCGTCCGCCGGCTTCAGACGTAATTGAACGCAGGCGACATCGCCGGCATCGAGCGCTTCGGCGAGCGAACGCGCGAAGATTGGCGGATCGAACGCCGGCGGTGTGATGAGATAGAGGCGGGTCACGCCTCGCCGCGATAAATCCGAATAAGCTGACCGAGCAACTTGAGCGCTTCGTCACGCGGCCGCTGGAACGTGTTGCGGCCGATGATCGAGCCATTGCCGCCGCCGTCGCGGATCGCGCGGGCTTCGGCGTAAATGCCTTCAGCGTCTTTGGCTTCGCCGCCGGAGAAAACCACAATACGCCGGCCATTGAAGCAGCATTGGACGACGTGACGGTAGCGCGCAGTCGGCGTCGAGATGTCGATCTTCTGTGCCTCGTAGACTTTCTTTGCCGCCTCCAGCTCGAGATGCGCCGTCGGCGGCTTGACCTTGATGATGTGCGCACCGAGCAGCGCGGCCATGTGCGCGGCATAGGCGCAGATGTCGATCGCCGTCTCACCTTCCTTCGACAAAAAGCCGCCGCGCGGATAGGACCAGACGACGACCGCGAGCCCAGCCGCCTTGGCTTCGCGGCCGAGCGCGGCCAGCTCCTCCATCTGGTCGTAGGCCTTGTCCGAGCCCGGATAGATGGTGAAGCCGACCGCCGCGCATTTGAGGCGGATCGCATCCTGCACCGAGGCCGTCACCGCCTGGTCAGCCGCCTCCTTCGCGCGCGACAGGCTGTTGGCCGAATTGCACTTGAGAATGGTCGGGATCTTGCCAGCGAAAGTGCGCGCGCCGGCCTCGAGCATGCCGAGCGGCGCGGCATAGGCCGACAGCCCCGCATCGATTGCCAACCGGAAATGGTAATGCGGGTCGTAGGCCGGCGGATTGGGCGCGAAGCTGCGCGCCGGACCGTGCTCGAAGCCCTGGTCGACCGGCAGGATCACCAGCTTGCCGGTGCCGCCGAGCTTTCCCTGCATCAGGATGCGCGCGATATTCGCCTTGGTTTTCGGCGTATCGCTTTCGTAGGCGTCGAGGATCTTTTTAACGGTCTTGGTCACTGTCGCCATATCGCCTTCCCTTATGCGCCGGATATAGCAGAGGGCCTAAGCCCGCGTCACCGTCTCGCCGGCGAGCCAGGCAAGGCAACGTGCCTCCGGCTGGCGGACGCCGTGCAGATCGAGCGCCGGCACCGATTCCGTCTCGATCACGGCATCGAGCTGTGCAGCAATCGCTTGCAGACGGCGACGGGCTTCTTCGCCGCCGGTAAACCGCACGCGTTTCAACCCGAACTGCAGCGCCGCGAGCGCAAAGCCGGGTGCCGCGCCGCAGTCGAGTACAATATCACAATGCGCCGTCGGCACGGCGCGCCTGGCTTCGTCGGTCAACGCCTTGAACCAGCCCGGACCGGCATAGGCGCCGGCATCGGCCGCGCTCGTCAGCGTTACGTCACGACCAAGTGCTGCGGCGGCGGCCAGCGCGGCACGCGCATCGGCAAACGAATGAACGACGATCCGCGCCGTCATTCGCTCAGCCCAAATCACCGACCAGGGCCGCCATCTCGACCATGCGGTTCGAGAAACCCCATTCATTGTCATACCAGGCGAGCACGCGGCAAAAACGCTTGCCCATGACGACCGTCTGCGTCAGGTCGAAGATGGCGCTGTGCGGATCGTGCATAAAATCGCCCGACACCGTCTCTTCGCTGTTGACGGCGAGAATGCCTTTGAAGCGGTTCGAATTCGCGGCCTTGGTCATCAGCGCGTTGATCTCATCCTTGCTGGTGTCGCGCGCCGCGGTGAAATTGAAATCGATCAAGGAAACGTCGGCGGTCGGAACGCGGATCGACGTGCCGTCGAGCCTGCCCTGCAAGGCCGGAATCACCAGGCCGAGCGCCTTGGCGGCGCCGGTCGACGTCGGGATCATGTTGAGGCCGGCGGCGCGGGCACGACGCATGTCCTTGTGCAACGTGTCGACGGTGTTTTGATCGCCGGTGTAGGAGTGGATCGTCGTCATGTAGCCTTGATCGATGCCAAGCGCCTCGTTGAGAACATAGGCGACAGGCGCAAGGCAGTTGGTCGTGCAGGAACCGTTCGACAGCACCTTGTGCTCGGGCTTGAGCTTGTCGCTGTTGACGCCCATTACCACGGTGACATCGGCGCCATCGGCCGGCGCCGAGATGATGACACGCTTGGCGCCAGCTTCGAGATGCTTGGCGGCGGCGTCGCGCTTGGTGAACAGGCCGGTGCATTCGAGCACGACGTCGACCTTG
>JAGWIH010000113.1 GCA_028866355.1 Alphaproteobacteria bacterium | reverse complement strand
GCTGGGGGTTCTGTCCTGTCCCGATCTCGTGCTCGCCAACCTGGCGGCGAAGTCAAAACGCATCCGGCTGGCGCCGGCGGTCACGGTGCTGCCGCTGCATCATCCGATCCGTGTCGCCGAGCAATGGGCGACGCTCGATCTTCTATCGAACGGCCGCGTCGATTGGGCCGCGGGCCGCGGCTATGACCGGCGCGAGTACGAGCCATTCCGCGTCGATTTCGACGACAACCAGGCGATCTTCGAGGAAGGCATGGAGATTGTGCGCCGGCTTTGGTCGGCCGGCGGCGCGCGCATCTCGCACCACGGCAAGCATTATAGTTTTGACGACGTGCGCATCACGCCGCAGCCGGTGCAGAAACCGATCCCGGCCTATGTCGCGTCGTTTTCCAAGCCGTCGATCGAACTGGCCGCCCGGCTCGGCTGCGGCGTGGTGGTGGCGCCGTTCGCGGCGGCGATGACCTTCGGCGGCCTCAAGCAGGTCGCCGAGCTTTATCACACGATGTGCGCCAAGTACGGCACCAAGCCGGGCCGGCTGATGTGCAGCTATTTCGCGCATTTTGCCGACACCAAGGAGCAGGAGGCGGCACAGCGGGCGCGCCAAATCCGCTATTACCGCGAATGCGTCATTCCGGCCCTGCCGGGCGATCCAAAAACCGCGCCGCCGAGCTATCGCTATTTCGTCGATATGGTGGACCGGCTCGGCAAGGTGCGGCCGGAGGATCTGACGGAGAACTCGGTCCTGCTCGGTACGGCGCAGCAGATCACCGACACGCTGAAGAAGGTCGAGGCCGCCGGCTTCAGCGAGGTGATCCTCTATTTCAACGTGGGCTTGAAGCCGCACCAGCAGGTGAAGGACGAAATGGCGCGCTTCAGCGAGCAGGTCGCGCCGGTCTTCCGCCGCAAGGCCGCCTAGGCGAGCTTCTCTAGCTCGGCCAGGACGCGGTCGCCCATTTCGGTCGTCGAAATCCGCTTCGCGCCCGCCGGCGCGATGTCGCCGGTGCGCGCGCCGCCGGCAAGCGCTTTGGCGACCGCCTGTTCGACCAGCTTCGCCTCGGCATCCATGTCGAACGAATAGCGCAGCATCATCGCCAGCGACAGGATCGAGGCGAGCGGGTTCGCCAGGTTCTTGCCGGTGATATCGGGCGCGCTGCCGTGCACCGGCTCATAAAGCGCCTTGCGCCGGCCGCTGCGATCGGGCGCGCCGAGCGAGGCCGACGGCAGCATGCCGAGCGAGCCGGTCAGCATCGCCGCGCAATCGGACAGGATGTCGCCGAACAGATTGTCGGTGACGAGGACGTCGAACTGCTTTGGGTTGCGCACCAGCTGCATCGCGCAATTGTCGGCGTACATGTGGCTGAGCTGAACATCGGCATATTCGGCGGCGTGCAGCTTGGTGACTTCCTCGCGCCACAGCACGCCCGCTTCCATGACGTTGGCCTTTTCGACCGAACAGACGCGCTTGCCGCGCTTGCGGGCCAGTTCGAAAGCGACGCGCGCGACGCGCACGATCTCGTCGGTGGTGTAGACCTGGGTGTTGACGCCCTTGCGGCTGCCGTCCGGCAGCGTCGTGATGCCGCGCGGCTCGCCGAAATAGACGCCGCCCGTCAGCTCGCGGACGATGATCATGTCGAGGCCCTCGACGACCTCGCGCTTCAAGGTCGAGGCATCGGCGAGGGCCGAGAAGACGAACGCCGGCCGGAGATTGGCGAACAGCTGCATGTCCTTGCGCAGCCGCAACAGGCCGCGCTCGGGCTTCTGCGCGAAGGGAAGGTTGTCCCATTTCGGTCCGCCGACCGCGCCCAGCAGGATCGCGTCGGCCTCGACCGCCGCCTTCATCGCCGCTTCGGTCAGCGGCGTGCCGTGTTTGTCGATCGCCGCGCCGCCGACCAGGTCTTCCTTGACCTCGAAGCTGGCGACGCGCCGCTTGTCGAAATACTCGAGCACGCGCGCGGCTTGGCGCGTCACCTCGGGGCCGATGCCGTCGCCCGGCAACAGCAAGATCTTCCGGTTGGATGCCATGAATCCTCTCGTGAAAAACGGACGGCCGTCAGAGCCAGGGCTGCGCCTGCTTGCGCCGATCCTCGAATTTTGCGATTGCCGACTCTTTCTTGAGCGTCAGGCCGATATCGTCGAGCCCGTCGAGCAGGCAATGCTTGCGGAATTGATCGATTTCAAAATGCACCACCTGACCGTCGGGCCGGGTGATGGTCTGCTTCGCCAGATCGATGGTGAGCCGCGCATTCGATCCCTTGCGGGCATCGTCCATCAGCTGCGCGACGGTCTCCGCCGGCAGCGCGATCGGCAGGATGCCGTTCTTGAAGCAATTGCTGTGGAAGATGTCGGCGAAGCTCGGCGCGATGACGGCGCGGATGCCGAAATCCAACAGCGCCCACGGCGCATGCTCGCGCGACGAGCCGCAGCCGAAATTCTCACCCGCCACCAGGATCTCGGCCTTGCGATAAGCCGGCTGATTGAGCACGAACTCGGGCTTTTCCGAGCCGTCGGAATTGTATCGCAGCTCGTCAAACAGCGCCTTGCCCAGACCGGTCCGTTCGATGGTCTTGAGGTACTGCTTGGGGATGATCTTGTCGGTGTCGACATTGATCATCGGCAGCGGCGCCGCGACGCCGGTCAAGGTGGTAAACTTCTGCATAGCCCGTCCGATTGGAAACGCGCGCCCGGGTTTAGCGGAGGCCGGCCGCCGTGGCAAGGCTGCTTTGGCCGCAGGCGGCGGACCGGTAAAGACCGGTAAAGAAAGAGGCCGGGACTGGGTCCCGGCCTCTTGTCGTCTCGGTAAGCTGGAAAGCGGTACGGTGGCCTACTTCGCCGCCGATGCCGTCCAGATCGGCTTGCCGTCCGCACCCTTGAAGTCGCGCGCCCACGACGTCTCGATCTGCTGTACCACCGAATTCGGCAGCGGCACGTAGTCGAGCGCGCGGGCCTGGTCTTGGCCGTTCTTCAAGCACCAGTCGAGGAACTTGAGCACCGGCTCGTTCTGCGAGGCCGGATAGTCCTTGCGCATCAGCATGTAGGTCGCGGCGGTGATCGGCCAGCTCTTGTCGCCCGGCTGATCGGTCAGGATCAGGTAGAAATCCTGCACCTTGCTGAAGTCGGCATTCGCCGCCGCGGTCTGGAACGACTCCATCGTCGGCGAAAGGGTCTTGCCCGCCTTGTTCACCATCTTGGTGTAGGTCAGGTGATTTTCCATCACGTAGGCGTACTCGACGTAGCCGATGGCGCCCTTGACCTGCTGGACGTTGGACGCGACGCCGGCATTGCCTTTGCCGCCCACGCCGACCGGCCAGTCAACCGACACGTCGGCGCCGACCTTCGATTGCCATTCCGGGCTGACCTTGCCGAGATAGTTGGTGAAGTTGAACGTCGTGCCCGATCCGTCGGAGCGATGCACCACGGAGATGCCCATATGCGGCAGCTTGACGTGCGGGTTGAGCTTCTTGATCGCGGCCGCGTCCCAATAGGTGATCTTGCCGAGATAGATGTCGGCGAGCGTCGGACCATCGAGCACCATCTCGCCCGGCTTCACGCCCGGCAAATTGACGACGGGCGTGATCGAGATGATCACGGCCGGGAACTGCGCGACGTCCATTTTCGCGAGCTCGTCCGGCGTCAGCGGCTTGTCGCTGTTGGCGAAGTCGACGGTCTTGGCGGTGATCTGCTTGATACCGCCGCCGGACCCGATCGCCTGATAGTTCACGGCAGTGCCGGTCTTGGTGTGATAGGCGTCGGCCCATTTGGCCAAGACGGGATAGATCGCGGTGCCGCCGGCGCCGTTCAAATCTTTCGCCTGTGCGGATACGGAAATCAGGGCTGCGGCCAATACGCCGACCAGTCCCCCAAGAATTCGATGCTTCATATACAGCCCCTCAGTTGTGAGTGATCGGGTCGCGCGCCACGCGCACGCAACGCCGGGACTCTAGAAGCGGCGGAAGACCGAATTGTTACAGATGCGTGATGGATTCGTGACAGATGGACCGGAATTTAGCGTCCGGCAGGGCGGAGCGCCCGGACATCCGCCAGTTTGCCGGTCACGGCGGCGGCTGCGGCCATTGCGGGGCTCATCAGGTGCGTCCGTCCGCCGCGGCCCTGGCGGCCCTCGAAATTACGGTTTGAGGTGGACGCACATCTTTCGCCGGGTTCGAGCCGGTCGGCGTTCATCGCCAAACACATCGAACAGCCGGCCTCGCGCCACTCGAATCCGGCTTCGATGAAGACCCGGTCGAGTCCTTCCTCTTCCGCCTGATGCTTCACCAGGCCCGAGCCGGGCACCACCAGCGCGTTGACGCCGGCGGCAACCTTGCGGCCTTTGGCGATGGCGGCGGCGGCGCGCAAATCCTCGATCCGCGCGTTGGTGCACGAGCCGATGAAAACCCTCTGCACCGGCACGTCGGCGAGGCGCGTGCCCGGCGTCAGACCCATATATTGCAGCGAGCGTTCCATCGCCGCGCGCTTGTCGGCGTCGGCGATGGTTGCGGGATTCGGCACCGAGCCGGTGATCGGCAGCACGTCTTCGGGGCTGGTGCCCCATGTCACCTGCGGCACGATCTCGCCCGCATCGAGCCGCACGACGGTGTCGTAACGCGCACCGCGATCGGACGGCAGCGTCTTCCAGAACGCGACCGCCTGTTCCCAGGCGCCGCCTTTGGGCGCGTGCGGCCGGCCCTTGAGGTATTCGAAGGTGGTCTCGTCGGGCGCGATCAGGCCGGCGCGGGCGCCAGCTTCGATCGACATGTTGCACACGGTCATGCGGCCTTCCATCGACAGCGCGCGGATCGCGCTGCCGGCGTATTCGATGACGTGGCCGGTGCCGCCGGCGGTGCCGATCTTGCCGATGACCGCGAGGATGATGTCCTTGGCCGTGATGCCCAAAGGCAGCTCGCCGTCGATCTCGACCAGCATGTTCTTGGCGCGGCGCTGGATCAGCGTCTGCGTCGCCAGTACGTGTTCGACCTCGGACGTACCGATGCCGAAAGCCAACGCGCCGAACGCGCCGTGCGTCGCGGTGTGACTGTCGCCGCAAACGATGGTCATCCCCGGCTGAGTCATGCCCTGTTCGGGGCCGATGATATGGACAATGCCCTGGCGGACGTCGGTGAGGCCGAAATACGGAATGCCGAATTCCTTGACGTTGCGTTCGAGCGTTTCGACCTGCTTGCGCGATTCCGGCTCTTCGATGCCGCGCGAACGATCGGTCGTCGGCACATTGTGGTCGGCGACCGCGATCGTCGCGTCAGGACGGCGCACGCGGCGACCCGACGCGCGCAGCCCTTCGAAGGCCTGCGGGCTGGTGACTTCGTGGACGAGGTGACGGTCGATATAGAGGAGACACGTCCCGTCGGGCTGGGTGTCGACGAGATGGCTTTCCCAGATCTTATCGAAAAGTGTGCGCGGCGCTGCCATGACGATTCCGAATCCTACTTCTTCTTGGGCGCCTCGGCGCGGTCGGCCTTGGCGCGCTTGGCCGGCTTCTCGCTCTTCGGCGCCGCGGTTTCCGGAGCCGCGGCCGCATTCGCCTCGACGGCTGCCGCTTCCGGCGCGCCCTCGACGGTCGCGTTTTCGAGCGTCCGGCGTTCCGCCTCGTCGATACGCGCCGCCTTGCCGGCGCGGCCGCGCAGATAATAGAGCTTCGCCCGCTTAACCGCGCCGCGACGCACCACTTCGATCTCGGCGATGCGCGGCGAATAGAGCGGGAAGACGCGCTCGACGCCCTCGCCGTACGAGATTTTGCGCAGCGTGAAGTTCGAATTCACGCCCGCGTTCTTGCGCGCGATGCACACGCCTTCGAACGCCTGAATGCGCTCGCGCTCGCCTTCGATCACCTTGATGCTGACCTTGAGCGTGTCGCCCGGGCGGAAGTCGGGAACCGCGCGCGCCTTGGCCAGCGCCTTCACCGCTTCTTTATCGAGCAATTGCATGACGTCCATGATTTTCTCCGCCTTCTAATGCCTGTCCCGCTTGCGGGCGAGATAGCGTTGCCACAAATCCGGACGACGCGTTTGCGTCGCCGCTTCCGCCTGGGCCTGACGCCACTGACGGACCTTGTCGTGATGGCCGGAGACCAGAACCTCCGGCACCGTCCGGCCGCGCCACTCCTGCGGCCGGGTGTAATGCGGATACTCGAGCAGGTTCTCCGCGAAACTCTCCTCGGTCACCGCGGCGGCGTCGCCGATGACGCCGGGCAACAGCCGCACGCACGCGTCGATCAGCGCGATCGCCGCCGGCTCGCCGCCCGAGAGCACGAAATCGCCGAGGCTCAGCTCTTCGATCGCATGCGCCTCGATGACGCGCTCGTCGATGCCCTCGAAGCGGCCGCACAGCAGCCGGACGCCCGGCCCTTCGCTCAACCGCACCACGCGTTCCTGATCGAGCCGATGGCCGCGCGGCGAAAGATACAGCAACGGTCCGGGACGGTCGGCAATGCCGGCGATCGCCGTATCGACCACGTCCGGCCGAAGCACCATGCCCGGCCCGCCGCCGAACGGCGCGTCGTCGACCGACCGGTGTTTATCGCGCGCGAAGGCGCGAATGTCCACGGTCTCGAGCCGCCAGAAGCCGCGTTCAAGCGCCTTGCCGGCGAGCGAATGGCCGAGCGGCCCGGGAAACATCTCGGGGAAGAGCGTCAGCACGGTGGCGGTCCACGGCGCGGTCATTTCGACCGGCCTTTCCGCTGCGGCGCCGCGGTTTCCAGCAATCCCGCCGGCGGCACGACGACCACGCGGCCGCGTTCGATGTCGACGGCCGGCACGACATGGGTGGTGAACGGCACGAGTACGCTGCCGCCCGCTACGCGTTCGATCTCCAGGCTCGGGCCGCCGCCGAAATCGTGCACGGCGATGATACGGCCGAGCGGCGCGCCATCCTGCTGCTCCGCCGTCAGACCGATCAGGTCGGCGTGATAGAACTCGCCGGCCGCAGTCGGCGGCAGACGGTCGCGCGCGACATAGAGCTTCTCACCCTTGAGTCGTTCGGCGGCGGTGCGGTCGTCGATGCCGTTGATGCGCGCGATCAACGCGCCGCGCGACGTTCCCACCAGCGCGAGCTCGAACCGGCGCGCACCGTGCGCGTCTTGCAACGGCCCATAGGCGGCGACGTCCTGCGCGCGCGCGGTGAAGCTTTTCAGCCGCACCAGGCCCTTGATGCCGTGCGCGCCGGCGATCGCGCCGAGACAGACCAGCGATGTGGCGGATGGCGCCACGCGTTTCTCCTCAGGCGCCGGCCGCCGGAG